>CAKQHU010000074.1 GCA_934234275.1 uncultured Phascolarctobacterium sp. | reverse complement strand
GGAATAGCAACAATCAGACCTAACCAGCGGTTGTTGAAGAAGTAGCTGCCGGCCATGCCGCCGAGTAAGCTGATGATGAGTACAATCAGCATATTAACTTTGATTTTCATTAAATATTTTTTCATTATATATTCCTCCCAGGTTTTATAATCAGTGTAATGTGTTATTGCCTACGCAATCAAAGTAATTGCGGTACAACGATATTGTCATGGGGAACAGATTCCGGACGGAAAAGCGGCAGCAGCTCTGCGGCGGTAAGCGGTTCCGGCTTGGGCAGCTGGCCGGCAAGATAGGCCAGGATGCCGATAATCGGCTCCGGGCTGCCGTAGTGCTGCCTGAGGGCGGCAATTTCCAGATCGCCGTCGCGTTTGGACAGCCTGCGTCCTGCAGCATCCGTAAGCAGCGGAATGTGGCAGAAGGACGGCGGCGTAAGGTTCAGCAGGCGGTAAAGATAAAGCTGTACCGGTGTGGAGCTGAGCAAATCGCAGCCACGCACTACCTGATTTACGCCCATGAGCGCATCGTCGATGACAACAGCTAATTGGTAGGCGTACACGCCGTCGCTGCGGCGCAGGATAAAGTCACCGCATTCGTGCGCCAAATTAGCCTGCTGCCTGCCGTAGTGCATATCCGTAAAGGCGATAAGCTTGTCAGCAACCTTAATGCGCCAGGCGGGACGACGCTGCTGCATTTTGGCGCTGCGCTGTGCTGGCGTAAGCTCGCGGCAGGTGCCGGCGTAAATAATACGTCCGTCGCTGGCGTGGGGCGCTTCGGCGGCGTGCAGCTCGCTGCGGCTGCAAAAGCAGGGATAGACAAGCTCCTGTTGCTGTAAAAGGTCGAAGTAGTGGGCATAGATATCACTGCGGCGGCTTTGGAAAAAGCTGTCGCTGTCAGCGCTGCAATACGCACCCTCATCCCACGTCAGTCCCAACCATGCCAGCTCGCGGGCCAGTGCGTCAGCCTTGGCGAGGGAACAGCGCTGCGGGTCCAGGTCTTCAATGCGCAGAACTATTTTGCCGCCGCTGCTTTTGGCATAGAGCCAGGCCAGCAGGCTGCAGAAAACGTTGCCCAGATGCAGAAAGCCGCTGGGCGTAGGCGCAAAGCGTCCTACGACAGGCGTATTGTCCGCTGTCACTATCCTTCACCACCTTGACCGAATATCAATATATACTCTAATATTTTACCATAAACTCTTCTGCTTTGCTCAGGAGATTAGGCAGTATGAAGGAAAAAGTTTACAGCAGCGGCGATTTCACTAGAATCTCACTGTTTTGCGCGTCTGCTTTGCTGTATAATGTAACTATAAAAAGTAAATCGCTTTGGATGCTGCATAAATGAGGTGAGAAAATGACAGAGCGTTTGGAAGAACACAAAATGAAATATGCCGTTGATACGGATAAAGAAGCGGAGGATATCTGCCGTTGGGCCGCAGCCCGTGCCGGTGTAATCGTTGTTGCTCCGGTAGTAGGCACAATGACGCTGATGGCGAACGAGGTTTATATGATTACCCGCCTGGCCAAGCTGCGTGGTATTAAGCTTTCCGAAAGCGCGGTGTTGGGACTTCTGGGTTCTTTGGGCGGTGCCTTTGTAGGACAGACCTTGGCAACGCTGATTCCCTTTGCACCGGTGCAGATTCCTGTAGGTATGTCGGTGACCTACGCCGTGGGCAAGGTGGCGAATGCCTGGCTGGAAGCAGGCTGCCCCGATGATTTGTCTGCCTTTAAAACAACTTATGAGGAGGCACGCATCGAAGGCATCAAAATGCTGGGCGAGCTGAAGAATATGGCCTGCAAGGATAAGCCGCTGGGTGATGAAAGCCGTCGCTTTGAGGTGGATGATACGTTGGATAAGATGAACCGTAAGGCGGACGAAATACTGCATAAGGCCAAGGATTTTTTGAAAAAGGATTAGTGTGGCAAGTTGTGCCGGCAGTGATTATTTACTGCCGGCTTTTTTTATAATTCTTTTCCCAAGTTAAGGGGATTTGTTGTATAATATATACTTGAGAAAATATTTTTATGTGAGGTCTGACTATGCGCTTAAGAAAAAAACCATGGATTGAAGAAGCTATGAAGGAAGTGCAGGGAGAATACGTTTTCCTGCATGATATCGATAAGTTTAAGGGACATTGGCAGGAGATGTTCCCGGGCAAACGTCTGTGTCTGGAAATCGGCTGCGGCAAGGGACGCTTTACCATCGGTATGGCAGAGCTGTATCCCGATAAGGCTTTTATCGGCATTGAAACACAGCATGATATTGCCTATTTCCCCGCTAAGGCAGCGAAGGATAAGGAGCTGACGAATGTTAAAATCATTTGCGCTAATGCCGAAAACCTGCTGGACTGGTTCGAGCCCGGCGAAATCAAGGAGCTGTATCTGAATTTCAGCGACCCCTGGCCGAAGGCACGTCATGCCAAACGCCGTCTGACGCACCGTAACTTCCTGGCGCTGTATAAGCAGCTGCTGGGCGAGGGCGGTCACCTGCGCTTTAAAACGGATAACCGCGCTCTGTTTGATTTTTCCGTAGAGGAATTCAAGGAGTTCGGTCTGCAGATTATTGCTTTGAGCTATGACCTGCATCATTCCGAATATGAGAACCCTGTACAAACAGAATATGAGCAGAAATTCAGTGCGCTGGGTACGCCGATTAATTTCTGCGAGGTAGTTTTTTAAATAGGGCTTTGCCATGAATAAGAGATTTTTGTTATGGGATAATCCCCGTCAGGCTATTTTTACTCTTATGGCCGTGCTGCTGCTGCTTGGCGGCATCAATGTGTTCAGCGCCAGCTTATATGATAACGGACCCTCGTATTTGTTTCGCTATTATTTTTGTGCCCTTGTGGGACTGGCAGGCATTTATTTTGTCCGTAAAATAGGTTATAAAAGGCTACTGAATAAAAGATTTCTTTGGATATGCTATTGCATAGTGCTGGTTATGCTGGTAGTGGTGCATTTTTGGGGAGCAGCCAATAAGGGTGCTACACGCTGGATTTATATCGGTTCTTTTTCTATCCAGCCGTCAGAGATAGCCAAGCTGGTGCTGATTATGCTGTCAGCCAGATTTTTGGGCAACGCAATGAAGCTGGGAGAGAAGATAAGCCTGTATAAGGGCGAATGCCTTCTGGTGACAATGGCGACGGGTATAGCTGCCTTTGGCGTTCTTGTGCAGCCTGACCTGGGAACCGCAGCAATTATTGCGGCGCTGGTAATGGGTATGTTTATTATTGCCGGCCTGCCTGCACGCTGGATAACAACTATTGTTGGCGTTGGTGCGGTTGGCGCTGTGCTTTTGTCAATAAGTTCGGAATATCGTCTGCAACGTCTGCATGTGTGGTTTGACCCCTGGCTCGACCCGCAGGGCAAGGGCTATCAGATGGTGCAGTCGCTGCTGGCAATCGGCAGCGGCGGCCTTACAGGCACCAACTGGGGACACGGTGCAGCAAAGTTCGCTTACTTGCCGGAGGCTCATACCGACTTTGCTTTTGCTGTTTTTTGTCAGGAAAACGGCTTTTTCGGAGCGCTTATTCTGCTGCTTGTTTTTTGCCTGCTGGGAGTTGCTTTTTATAAGATTACAATCAGTACGCGGGATCAGAAGGGCTTTTTGCTGGCAGCCGGAGTTACCTTTTTAATCATCGGCCAGGCCTTTGCCAATATGGCGATGGTTTGCGGTATTTTCCCGGTTATCGGTGTACCGCTTATTTTTATCAGCTACGGCGGCAGCTCGATGATAATTTCGATGGCGGCAATCGGCTTGCTGCTGTCGGTTTATGATGAGGAAGAAAAGCAGCAGTTGCTGGATGCCGAACCTCCGGAAAAACGCCGCAATGATTTGCGTGTTGTGGGCAGCAGGAGGTGGCAGAAATGAAGCCTTTTGCTTTTTTAGACAGTAAAAGACGTTTTACAGCCTTATGTATATGTATGGTTGTAATTGTAGTAGGTGTGCTGTTGCGTTTAATCTGGCTGCAGGTAGTGCAGGCGGACAAGCTTAAGCAGCTGACGAAATCACAGCTGACGGCAGATTATATACGCGGTACTCCGCGCGGACGTATTGTAGACCGTGACGGCGAAGAGATGGCTGTGAGCATTATGACGGGCTCGCTTTACGCAGACCCGGAAATGATGCAGGATGAAAAGGATGAAAAGAACAAAAAAACCGTGCAGCGAGATGTGCGACGCTTAAGCGCGGATTTGCTGGCACCGGTGCTGAAAACGGATGCCCAAAAGCTTTATAGTATTTTTACCGGCGGCGGACGCTTTGTCTGGCTGAAGCGCACGATGGAGCCGAAGGAAGTAGCACAGGTTCAGAAAATTATTAAGGATAATGATTTGAAGGGTCTGCATTTTCTGGAGGAAAGCAAGCGCTATTATACTAAAAAGCGTGCGGCAGCGCAGATTCTCGGCTTTATCGGCACCGATGACAAGGGCCTGAGCGGCCTGGAATATCAGCTTGATGATGTGCTGAAGGGCAGTGAAACAACCTATTCCAGACTGCATGATGCGGTAGGCAAGCAGCTTTTAGGCTTAATGGTGAATGAACCGGGGCATGAGCTGCAGCCGAAGCAGGAAAAGCTGCCTACGGTCTATCTGACGTTGGACAGCAAAATCCAGTACGTGCTGGAGGATGCTATGGATGATGCTATGGCACGCACCAAAGCGAAGGGCGCGGCAGCCATCATCATGGACCCGTACACCGGTGAAATTTTGGGTATGGCCAGCCGTCCTGCCTTTGACCCGAATAATTTCGGCAAGTACAGCCCCGATAGCTGGACGAACCGTGCCGTTTCCATGATTTACGAGCCCGGCTCGGTATTTAAGCCGATTGTCGGCTGCATGGGCTTGACGGAGGGCATCATTACACCTGATACACCGATTCAGGACAACGGCCGTATCAAGATTGCCGACCGCGTTATTTACAACTGGGACGGCGAAGGCATGGGTACGGTGCCGTTTTCTACTGTTATCAAGTTTTCTATCAACACCGGTATGGTACAGCTGGGCATGAAGCTGGGAGCGGACAGGCTTATCAGCTATGCGAAAAAGTTCGGCTTCGGTACGCCTACCGGCATTGAGCTTCCCGGTGAAGAGGGAGGCATTCTGTACAATCCTAAGGATATGTATGAGCCTGACGTAGCGACGATGGCTATCGGTCAGGGCGTTGCGGTGACACCTTTGCAGGAGCTGCGCGCTATCTGCGCGATTGCCAACGGCGGTGAGCTGCTACAGCCGTATATCATCAAAAAAATTGTGGCTGCCGACGGAACCGTTATCAAGGAAGGCAAAAAGACGGTAGTACGCAATGTTATTACCGAGCAGGTTGCACGCCAGATGCGTGAGATGATGGAAAAGGTAGTCAGCGAGGGCGGCGGCAAGACTGCTGCGATTAAGGGCTACCGCATTGCCGGCAAAACAGGTACGGCGGAGAAGCTGGCAGCCGGCGGCGGTTATGCTGCCGGTCAGTACATTGCTTCCTTCGTAGGCTTTGTGCCTGCAGATAAACCGCGTTATGCAATGCTGGTTATGCTGGATACGCCTCAGGGAGCCTTCTACGGCTCGCAGGTCAGCGCGCCTATCTTCCGCGATACACTGCAGCAGATACTGGTTGCCAAGGGCATTCAGCCCGCAGCAAGCGAAGGCCTGCCTTCTTTCGAGGAGATGAATGCCGTCGGACAGAAGGATACCCAGAAGCCGAAGCAGCTGCCGGTGCTGCAGAGAATGCCGGACGGCAAAATCAAGCTGCCGGATTTCAAAGGACTGGACATGCGCAATACTGTCGATTTGCTGGAGCCGTATAAGCTGAAGCTGAAGCCTTACGGTAGCGGCCATGCGTGGCAGCAGAAGCCGCCACCGGGCAGTGAGGTGCTTGAAAACACTACGGTAGAAGTGTGGTTTAACTAAAAAAATTGTATTATTTTACTTCCCCGGGCAGGAAAAAAGCTGCTCGGGGAAGAACTATATAAGATACTTTGCCATTATGCGCAGTTTTTTACGCAATGAAATAGGAGGAGATAAACATGTTATCCGATATTGAAATTGCCCAACAGGCAAAAATGCAGAAAATTACTGATGTTGCTGCAAAATTAGGCATTAGCGAGGACGATATTGAATTATATGGCAAATATAAAGCAAAACTGTCCTACGATTTAATCCGCCGTGTTAAAGATAAAAAAGACGGCAAGCTGATTCTGGTTACCGCTATTACCCCGACTCCGGCAGGCGAAGGCAAGTCCACTACTACCGTAGGTTTGGCACAGGGCCTGGCTAAGCTCGGCAAAAAGGTTATCGTAGCTCTGCGTGAGCCTTCCCTCGGCCCCTGCATGGGCATTAAGGGCGGCGCTGCAGGCGGCGGCTATTCTCAGGTTGTGCCTATGGAGGACATCAACCTGCACTTTACCGGTGACTTCCATGCTATCACCTCCGCACATATGCTGCTGGCAGCAATGCTGGACAACCATATCCAACAGGGCAACGCTCTGAACATTGACCCGCGCCGTATTGCGTGGAAGCGTGTTGTAGATATGAACGACCGCGAGCTGCGCAACATCGTAGTAGGTCTGGGCGGCAAGGCTCACGGCGTACCGCGTCAGGATGGATTTGATATTACCGTTGCTTCCGAGGTTATGGCTATTCTGTGCCTGGCAAGCAGCCTGCATGACCTCAAGGAGCGTCTGGCAAAAATTATCGTTGCTTATGATTACAACGGCAATCCTGTTACCGCAGGCCAGATTAAGGCTCAGGGCGCAATGGCAGCTCTGCTGAAGGATGCTGTTAAGCCGAACCTGGT
>CAKQHU010000073.1 GCA_934234275.1 uncultured Phascolarctobacterium sp. | reverse complement strand
GATATCGACAACCTTGGTGCTGCCAAAATCCGCATCCGCAGTCTGTTCTCCGCAGCCCAGCTTTTCGATATAGACAATAATTAAAGGAGATCTGCATATGCTACCAGCAGCTAACGTTAAGTTTACCCCCTTCACTGAGGATATGAAAAAAACGCATACTATACTTGTACCCGGCATGCTGCCTATGCATTTTTCACTGCTGCAGGCCGCACTTGTAAGCTGTGGCTACAAAGCCGAGGTTTTGCACAACACCGGGCGCGAGGTAATCGAAACCGGTCTGAAATACGTTAACAATGATATCTGCTATCCGGCACTGCTGGTTATCGGTCAGCTGATAAACGCTTTGGAAAGCGGCAAATATGACTTGGAGCACACTGCGCTAATTATCACCCAAACCGGTGGCGGCTGCCGTGCCTCCAACTATATCTATCTGCTGCGCAAGGCTTTGGAAAAAGCCGGCCTTACGCACATCCCTGTCATCAGCCTCAACGTCAACGGTCTGGAGCAGCAGCCCGGCTTCCATCTGGATGCATCCATGTTGCATAAGTTTTTGGCTGCCGTCGTTTACGGCGATACCCTGATGTACCTGACGAATAAAACACGTCCCTATGAGGTTGTACACGGCGCTGCCGACAGACTGGCGCAAAAATGGCTGGCACGCTTAAGCGAAGCCTTCAAGAACGGCAAGGCGCAGGCCTTTGGTACTATCAAACAGCTCACAAAAGCTATTGCGCACGAATTCGCGGATTTGCCTATCACCAATAAAGAAAAAATCAAGGTTGGTATTGTCGGTGAAATCTACATCAAATATGCCGCTTTAGGCAACAACAATCTGGAAGCCTTCCTGCAGCGTCAGAACTGCGAATATATGTTGCCAGGTCTGATGAATTTCATCATGTACTGTGTTGATACTTATCTTACGGACTATAAGCTCTACGGCGGCAGTCTGCTCAAATACAGTGTCAACAAAGGCGCTATGTGGTATTTGAAATATATGGAAGGCATTCTGCATCAGGCGCTCAGCATTGCGCCCTTCAGCGCCCCCGCTACCTATGAGGAAACTAAGGCTATGGCCAAGGGTGTTATCGGCTACGGCAACAATATGGGCGAAGGCTGGCTGCTGACTGCCGAAATGCTGGAGCTGGTGCACAGCGGCTACACCAATATCATCTGCGCTCAGCCCTTCGGCTGCCTGCCTAACCACATCGCAGGCCGCGGTATGATCAACAAAATCAAGGAGATTGCCGAGGAGGCCAATATCCTGGCATTGGATTATGATGCCAGCGCTGCCCGCGTTAATCAGGAAAACCGCATCAAGCTGATGCTGGCGACAGCGAAGTAAAAAAGCATAAAAAGATTCAAAGGCGTTCTACCGTACTTAAGTAGAACGCCTTTACTGTTTTTGCCCCTTAACGACAGCCCTTTTCAAAGAAAATCTCCGCAACATCCCACAACAAATAATTTACAATTTTTTTGCTTGTAGTACACAAATATGCTGTGCTATAATATACACCGCAATTTTATAGAATGAAAGTCAGGTGCTTTATATATATGGAAAACAAAATCACTACCCGCGAATGGCTGCCGTTAATCGGCATGACCGTTTCCGCCTTTATTTTTAACACATCGGAATTCATGCCCATAGGCCTTTTATCCGATATCGCCGCAGATTTCCGCATGACGGAAGCGCAGGCCGGTATGCTGATTACCATTTATGCCTACGTCGTAATGCTCATGAGTCTGCCGCTGATGATTGCCGCTTCCCGCTATCCACTGCGCAAGCTTTTGCTGGCCACCATCAGCCTGTTCGCCGTATCGCACGTAGCCTCCGCCTTTGCCACCGGCTTTTGGACGCTGCTGCTTTCGCGTATCGGCGTAGCCTTCGCCCACTCCATTTTCTGGTCTGTCGCCTCGCCTATCGCCGTGCGTCTGGTGAGCGGTCCCTTTAAAGCACTGGCTATGAGCATGATTGTAACCGGCACGGCCATCGCCATCATCGTCGGCCTGCCCTTAGGACGCATCATCGGCCTTTACGTCGGCTGGCGTATGGCCTTCATGTGCATCGCAGTTTTAGCCTTTATTGTGCTAGGCTATATGTTCTTCGTCTTTCCCAAGCTGGAAAAAAGCGAACCGTTTACGCTTTCGCAGCTGCCGGTAATGCTGAAAAATCCTGTGCTCATCGGCCTCTATATGATGTCCTTTTTACTCCCCACCGGCTATTACACCGCCTACAGCTATATCGAGCCTTACCTGAAGCAGATTGCGCTGATGGATGAAGCCTGGATAACCATCACCCTGGTTATTTTCGGTGCAGCCGGACTTTTGGGCAGCGCAGCCTTTTCCAAATGGTATGACAAATGCCGCTATCACTTCTTCCGCATCACCGTCCTTGGCGTAGCAGTTGTTTTGCTGCTGCTCTACCCCGTAAGCATCAATCATTATCTGCTGGTGCTGCTCTGCGCAATCTGGGGCATTTTCGTTACGGCCTTCAACGTTGTAGGCCAGGCAGAGCTTTTACGCACAACTACCATGAGCACCTCCGCTGTGGCTATGTCGATTTACTCCGGTATTTATAATCTGGGCATCGGCAGCGGCAGCTATCTGGGCGGACTAATCTGCACGCATGCTTCCATCGCTTATATCGGCTTTGGTGGTGGCGCGCTTGTGCTGCTTTCCTTTATTTACTGTGCCTTTTTCCTGATTCCTGCTATGCGCCGTCAGCAAGCTGAGGCTGAAAAATAAATTTAACCGCCGAAAAGCGTATAATAAACTGTATATTAAATTTCCTCACTTGCTATATTTCCTGTTTTTATTTATAATTAAGAGATACGTAAGATTACAAAGAAGGAGATTTTCTATCAATATGTCTGCAAGTACAACCAAAACTAAGAATCAACCATCCCGTAAGCCTGTATTGCTGGATTACTTAAAAGCCTTCACTAAGGATAAATTGATTTTTGCAGCGCGTCAGCTCTGCCTCACCTACAGCAAGCTCAAAAAGGACGAGCTGGCAGAAAAAATCTGCACAGAAATGCAAAAGCCGGAAATTGCAGCAAAACGCTTTGCTATTATGCCGGATGAAAACATTCAGGCCTTCGAAGCAGCCCTGGAGAAAAAATGCTTCCATCCTACCTACAGTGAATATGCACTGCTGCTGCCCTTTATTTCTATGGGCTACATTGTTTCCTATCCCGACGACTGCTTTGAAGCAGTAAAGGAAGCACGCACCGTCTACAAAAAAATCAACACCGCAGATTTCCAGGCGCACCGCCAACAGCTGGCATGGCTGCTGGACTGCATCACCGCTATGTCCAGCCTGCACCTGATTCTGCCGGTGGAATTTTTCTGCGAAATGTATAATCAAAAGGCAGGCTTTGAGCTTACTCCGGAAACTCTGCCGCAATTACTTGCCGAGGTTCCGAGCAACTTTAACCCCTGTGCAATTAAAGACAGCCGCATCCTGCTCAAGAAAAATGACAGCGATGATTTCTACACCAGACTGGAGCAGGGCAGAAAGCCCTTCGGCCTGTACCTGCCTACCGTAAAGGAAATCACTATGCTTTCCCACTACGGTTACCTGCAATCTACTACCGCATATCAGGATTTGCATGACTTCTTTACTCAGGAGCTGAATGTTGCGGCACTGGATGCACATTACTGGTGCCAATACATCTATGAATTCGAAAACTCCAACACCGACGGTAATACCTCTGAGCTGATTCAGAAGCTGCAGGCTAATATTCCTGCCTGGAACAATTACAGCCATCTCGGCAGATTATCCGTACTGCTGCAGAACGCCCGCAACAATGCTACCCGTATGTTCTGCCTCGGCGGCCACACTCCCAACGAAACTATCAAGCTGCTGCGCGATGCACAGCAGGCAGCTCAGCAAAATACCCGTGTAGGTGCCAAAGCGAAAAAGGTTTATCCTAACGACCCCTGTCCCTGCGGCAGCGGCAAAAAGTATAAAAAATGCTGCGGTAAAAAGCACTGAGCAGCAGGCCATGCTTTAGTGTAAGAAGGAATTGCAATGAAGAAATTTTTAGTCGTTGATTTTGAATTTACTACCTACGAGCGCCCTGTCGGCCGTCCGCGCGGCTTCTTTTCCGAGATTATCGAAATCGGCGCAGTGAAGTTGGACGGCGAACCGCTCACCGACTGCGGACGCATCCAAAGCTTTGTCAAACCGCATTTTTATCCCAAGCAAGCCAAGGATTCTATGGATTTTTGCATGATAACCGCCAAGGATATGCAGCAGGCCATTGAGTTCCCTGCCATGGTGCAGGAGCTGGCAGCGCTGTACGAAAGCGGCGAAACCTACTTTGTAGCCTGGGGAACCGAGGATTACAAGGTACTACAGACAGGCTGCGAGCGTCATAAAATCGAAAACCCCGTAAAATACGAGGACTATCTTGATCTGGCGCTGGCCTACCGCCTCTGGAAGGGTGATGACTACACCACCGGTCTGAAAAAAGCTACCGAGGAGCAGGAGGTCAACACCGCCGGCCTGTGGCACACAGCCTTTGATGATGCCAACAACACCGGTAAGCTGCTGATTGAAATGTTTAACCGCGGCTGGAAGCTGGAGGATTTCTTCGCTGCCCGCGAGGTTTACGAAGCGGAGCGCGCCGCCCGTCAGGCAGAGCGTGCCAAGCACCATAACGGTTACAGAAGATGGTAAAATTTTAAAGCGCACTAAAAAAGCTATCACCGGGCTTTGCCCGCTGATAGCTTTTTTGCTTTTTATGCTGTTTATCTTTTAGTAACGACTGAAAATCTCCTGCACCTCGCTGCGCTCGTGCATCCGCAAAAGTGCCAGCTGTAGTAAAAGGCGTGCCTTTTGCGGATTAAAGTTATCCGCATACAGGAAGCCCTGCTCCTGCCAACGCTCCAGGCCTGCGGCAACAATACCGCTGCCGGTGCGGCTGGAACGCACTACCACAACGCCACGGCTGACAGCCTCCGTCAGCGCCGCCTCCACAGCCTCATGAATGCTGCCCATACCACTGCCGGCGTAGATAATGCCACGCGCGCCTGCTGCCAACGCTGCATCCACAAATACGCGGTCCTCACCGATATGCGTGTAGATGATATCCACACGCGGCAAAGCAGTAACACCGCTTACATCAAACTCGCTCTGCAGTGTGTGCGGACGCATGCTGCGGTAGTAGTAATGCACCTCACCGCCAACGATAAAGCCTAATGGACCGCCATTCGGTGCCTTGAACGTCGCCACATTCGCCGTGTTCGTCTTGGTAACATCACGTCCACTGTAGATTTCATCGTTCATCATCACCAGCACGCCCTGTCCGACGCTTGCAGCGTCTGTTGCTGCCTTCACAGCGTTGATGATATTCAAAGGTCCGTCGGCACTGACTGCGGTGGCAGGACGCATTGCGCCCACTAGCACCACCGGCTTCGCACTCTTCACCGTCAGGTTCAGAAAGAAGGCGGTTTCCTCCATAGTATCGGTACCATGGGTAATAACAACGCCGTCGACATCCTCCTGCGCCAGCAGCGCGTTGCAGCGCTGCGCCAGGCGCAGCAGCAACGCGTCCGTAATACTGCTGCTGTCGATATTGCACAGCTGCTCGCCGCTGATATTTGCCAGTTCGCCCAGTTCAGGCACGCCTGCCAGCAAATCGGTAACGCTGTAGGCCCCGGCAGTATAGCCAGTCATTTGGGTACCGGAAGCAGCCTTGCCGGCAATCGTGCCACCAGTTGCCAAAATTACAATGTTCTTCAACTCAGTTTTTTCCATAAGCCTGACCTCCATCAGTCCTTCTGTCAGCTTCGCAAATAAGGCTTATTTTACCAGGCCCTTTTCCTGCAGATAATCAGATACCATATCTGCCGCTTCGGCAGTAATCTTAATGCATTTAGTTCTGTATTCCGGTGTACCGAAGCTCAGGCGGTTCAGCGCTCTGCAGCAGGAAGCACCGAAATGCTTGGTAAAACGCTCATGGAATTCATGCGTATATTTATAAACCTCCGTCTGATGCTTTTCGGACGGATCCAATCTGCCAACGATAGAGCTGATAACCAGGCAGGAACCGCTCAGCGCACCGCACACGCAGCCGCTGCGGCCGATACCGCCGCCCATGCCGGACACCATGCGAATTGCTACATCCGGCAGGCCCAGCTCTAAGCCTTCATTACACGCCTTAACTACGGATTCTACGCAGTTATTGCCATCGTTATGATATTGTTCTGCTAAATCATAAATTTCCTTCATATTCTATGCCTCCAAAAATAACCTAATCCTGTTTATTTTAGCAAGCATAGAACAAAATAGCAAGAAAAATGCTGTGACCGGCAAGCCACAGCATTGTATCATCAAAGACCGAACATAGTCTTTACCAGCTTTATTCCGCTCTCGGTTTTAAAAACACGCTCCACAGCTTTGGCAATATTCTCCTTCGGCGTACCGTCCTCATAAAAGTTTACCATAAAATCAGCTTCCACAAGCAGCTGATAATCAAGACCGTCAATCATATTATACGTATGGTGATGACCGACAAGATAGCAGATGCGTTCAATTTTTTCAGGAGCATAGCCAACCTTTTGCAAAAGCTCGCGCGCTACCGCAGGTCCTTCCTGCTCCTGAATTTTGCCTGTGCAGTGACCGGCACCGTACTTGGCCTCGCCAGGTTTAATACCGCAATCATGCACAAGACCTGCCGCCTCCACAAGCTCTGCCAGCTCTGCATCCGCACCCTCGCTCTCAGCCAGCTGCTTTGCCAGGCTGGCAACCTTGATAAAATGTTGGCAGCGGCGTGCATCTCCGGTAAAAAATTTTATCATCTCATTATATAAAGCAACGTTTTTATTCATGGCATTCACTCCAATCCGACTAAAATACGATTCAATCTTATTTTGGCCTAAACAATGCATTTTGGCAAGCTTTTCCAACATAATAATATTATAAAAGCATTCTCCCCCAACACACAGAAAAGCGCTCTTAGCCTGCATTACGCAAGACACCGAGC
>CAKQHU010000072.1 GCA_934234275.1 uncultured Phascolarctobacterium sp. | reverse complement strand
CTTGATTTTGTCGGTCATGGCTTTGAAAAGAAAACTCTCTTCCTGCCGCAGCTGCTGATGAGCGCGGATGCGGCGAAGGCAGCTTTTGAGGTTATCCGCGAGGCTGTCGGCGTGGGCGAAACGCAGGGAGAAACAGTAATTATCGCTACTGTCCATGGCGATATCCACGATATCGGCAAAAATATTGTTAAGGTACTGCTGGAAAATTACGGCTATCGTGTGCTTGATTTGGGCAAGGACGTGCCTGTGGAAGCAGTTGTAGAGGCAGCCAAGAAAACAGATGCCAAGGTTGTCGGCTTGTCTGCATTGATGACCACAACCGTAGGCGCAATGGAGGAAACCATTGCCGCCCTGCATAATGAATGTGACTGCCAGATTGTTGTCGGTGGTGCGGTGCTTACTCAGGAATACGCTGATACTATCGGTGCCGAGCATTATGCGCCGAACGCTGTCAGTGCGGTAAACTACGTCAACGAAATCTTGGGCAAATAAATTATATACAGATAATTTGAGGACTATCATGTTTAGCGTGGTAGTCCTTTTTTTGCAGTGTAGCGGGAATGTGTAAAATCGCAAGAAAAAAGCAAGAATCTAGGCATGGATTTTTGAGCGGATGATGTTACAATAGTATTATCTGAATGCTAAAAGGAGGGACTGTCCCGTGTCAAGAACAACACTGTTCGACAGTCGTATCAAAAAATATGCTTACTGTGAAGCTGAGCAAATATACCATGAGCTCGGTGCATCACCGGATGGCCTTTCATCTGCGCAGGCGGAGGCCATGCGGAAACGTTATGGCAGCAACAGCTTTGCGGCGCGCAAAAATGATGCGGCGTTTTACCGCTTGCGGCGGGCGTTTATCAATCCGTTTAATATAATTCTTTTTGTTTTGGGCATAATCTCGTTGGTGACGGAAGCCTTGTCTGCTTCCGGTATGACCAAAAACACTACTACCGCTATTATTATCTTTACTATGATTCTGATCAGCGGTACTATCCGTCTGGTGCAGGAAATCCGTGCCAAAAGTGCGGCGCAGCAGCTGGAAAAGCTGATTCACGAAAGAGTAACAGTCAGACGCAACGGCGAGCTTGCAGAAATTCCTGCGGAAAAGCTGGTGGTGGGCGATATCGTTCTGCTTTCCGCCGGTGAGCGCGTGCCTGCCGATGTGCGGCTGACGAAGGTCAGCGATTTGTTTATTTCGCAGGCTGCCATAACGGGTGAAAGTGCTATTTTGGAAAAGAAAAGTTGCGCTATTCGCTACAGCAGTACGGAAACGCTGACACAGCTGGCAAATCTTGCCTTTATGGCGACGGTTGTTATCAGCGGCAAGGGCGAGGGTATTGTTCTGGCGGTGGGCAAGGATACGCTTTACGGCAGCTTTGCCAAGCCGGAGTCCGAGGATAAAGCGTCTTTTCAGAAGGGCGCCAATTCTATCGCCTGGGTGATGCTGCGCTTTATGGCGGTGCTGATTCCGATTGTGTTCGTGCTTTTGGGCATCACCGGCGGCAGATGGCTGGAATCCTTTGCCTTTGCGTTGTCGGTTGCCGTCGGCCTAATGCCGGAGATGCTGCCGATGGTGATTACGGCCTGTCTGGTTCGCGGCAGTCTGAGCATGAGCCGCAAGCAGACAATTATCAAGGATATTAATGCTATGCAGGGCTTTGGCAGTATGGATGTGCTGTGCATGGATAAGACGGGCACGCTGACCAACGAAAGCATTTTGCTGGAATATTACATGGACGTGCTCGGTAACGAAAGCAGTGAGGTTTTGGATTTAGCCTATCTGAACAGCTTTTATCATTCCGGTGTGCGCAATCCGATTGATAATGCCATCCTTGCCTGTCAGACAATGCCCGGGCGTGAAGCGCATTACCATGATATGCTTATGCAATATAAAAAAGCAGACGAGATTCCCTTTGACTATAACCGTAAGCTCGTTAGTACGTTGGTGACGGATGCAAACGGTGCTGGTCAGCTCTTGATGAAGGGTGATATCTCTCAGGTGCTGCAGCGCTGCAGTCAGGTGGAATATCGCGGACAGCTTTTGCCGATAGCAGAGGACGGCAGGCAGAGCGTAGCCTCCGTAGTAGATGAAATGCTGCAGGACGGTATGAAGGTTATTGCCGTTGCGCGCAAAAGTTTAGGTAATAAAAACAGGCTTACAACTTGCGATGAAGCAGAGATGATTCTCGTAGGCTATCTGGCGTTCTTTGACGCGCCCAAGAAAACGGCCAAGGCATCGGTGGCAGCACTCTCAAGGCTGCGGGTAATTCCCAAAATTCTCACCGGTGATCAGGCGGATGTTGCGGTGTCTATCTGTCGCAGGGTGGGCATTCCTTCCGCGGAGGTTCTGACAGGTGATAAGCTGGATAAGATGAATGACAGCGAGCTTGGTATTGCTGTTGAAAGGGTGCATGTTTTTGCGGAGCTTGCGCCGGCGCAAAAGGTACGCATTGTGGCCACGCTGCAGCAGAACGGTCATACGGTCGGCTTTTTGGGTGATGGTATTAACGATATTCCTGCACTGTGCGAGGCCAACGTGGGAATTTCGGTAGATACGGCGGTGGATGCTGCCAAGGATGCGGCGGATGTTGTGCTGCTGCAAAAGGATCTCGGCGTACTGGAGCAGGGCATTTTGGAAGGGCGCAAAACCTTTACCAATATGCTTAAATATATCAAAATTACCGCAGGCTCCAACTTCGGCAATATTTTTTCGATTGTCTGTGCCAGTGCTTTTCTGCCGTTTTTGCCGATGACCTCGCTGCAAATATTGCTGTTGAATTTGCTGTATGATATTTTGTGCATCATTCTGCCATGGGATAACGTGGATGAAGAAGAACTGTTGTCGCCGCGCGACTGGTCGGGCAAAACGCTGGGACGCTTTATGCTGTCCTTCGGTCCTATCAGCTCATTGTTTGACATCGTAACATTTTTATTCTTGTATTATTTTCTGTGTCCGATGCTTTGCGACGGGGCAACCTATCTGCAGCTTACCGATTCAGCCATGCGCCTGCAATATGTGAAAATCTTCCAGACAGGCTGGTTTTTGGAATCCATGTGGACACAGGTGCTTATTCTGCATTTCCTGCGCACACGCAAGCTGCCGTTTGTGCAAAGCAAGCCTTCGGCTCCGGTTATGCTTATTACGCTGACAGGCATTGTTGCCTTTACCGCGCTGACCTTTACCAAGGCTGCGGCGCTGTTCGGACTGACGGAAATGCCGCCGTGGTATTTCACCTTCCTGTTGGCGGTGGTGCTGCTCTATATGCTGCTGACTACGGTGATTAAAGGCTTTTATCAGAAGCGCTATCGAGAGCTTATTTGAAGGGAGGGATTCATCATGAAAAAGAAGATTAGCTTTATCCGGATGGATTCCGTCCTGGCCAAGTGGCTGCTGCAAAAGCTTGTTAAGGAGCCACCGCCGAGTGAATGTGCTGATGAGCTGTTTGCCGGCGTTACCGATATGCTCAGCGGCGAGGTTACCTCGCTGCTGCTGAGTACGGATGCCGAAGCCGAGACGGCCTGCGTTCAGCAGGAAGGCGGCATGAGGCTCGGTGAGCTGCAGATTATTCCCAAAAGCCGACGCGTAGTAATGGGCGACAGGGAAATCAGCCTGACGCCGAAGGAGTTTGACATTCTTTACTTTCTTGCGCAGAACCGCGGTGAGGTTTTTACCAAAGAACAAATTTACAGAGCAGTATGGTCGGACAATTACCTTTTGGACGACAGTAATATTATGGCGTTCATCCGTAAACTGCGCAAAAAAATAGAGCCTGATCCTGATGAGCCGAAGTATATTCTGACTATCTGGGGCATAGGCTATAAATTTAATGACCAAATATAAATTAGGCGGGCTGCTTGCAGTCCGCCTTAATTCTTGCCAAATCGCAAGGAAATCGCAAGGCTTTAGCCATGTGATTATCCTTGCGATTTTTGTATTCTATAGGAGTACTAAGGAGGTGGTTCACATGATTTTGACAGATTTTGTTTTAAGGATTTCGCTTTCGTTAGTGTTGGGCTTTCTGATTGGTTTGGAAAGACAGCTGACCGGACATCCGGCAGGAATTCGCATCAATGTTTTGATTTGCATGGGAACCAGCTTTTTTACCTTGTTTCCTATGCTCTATGGCTCTGATGAAGTCTTTCGCGTAGCCAGCAATATTATTACCGGCGTCGGCTTCCTGTGCAGCGGCGTAATTTTTAAGGACAGCGGTACTGTTCGCGGTATGAACACAGCGGCTACGCTTTGGTGTACGACAGCCATCGGAATTCTTGCCAGCACAGGCATGTATCTTATGGCGATTACTGCTGCCGCTATCCTGATTGCTTCTAATTTACTTTTGCGTCCGTTGGCCAAAAAATTACAGCCGCTTATTTGCGGAGATGAGTCGGAGAAGCAATATCGTATTACTGTTCACTGTCAGGCAAGCGCGGAACAGGAAATCCGCTTGCTGTTGATTAACAGCAATACCTGCAAAACACTGTATCTGAACAAATTGGAAAGCGGTGATGTTGTCGGTGATAAGGTTGAAATTATTGCCGAATATTTTTCCGCCGGCAAACCGAAGAATAATGTGTTGGAAGAAATTGTCGGGCAGATACTGACGCTTCCCGAAGTGATAAGCGCCGATTGGGAGGTGCTGTGAACTGTAGAGAAAACATGAATTTTAATCGCTAAGCGATTTCTGATAGATATTCCGTTAAACAGTGAGGTGAAGGACATGGACGCTGACTGTGGTCCGCGAAAACTTCAGGCAGAATTCGAGAGCTCTGTGTCTTTCGGATAGGCCTGCTTGCTCAGAAAAATCAAGGAGGTAAGAAAAAATGAAGAAAGAAAATCGTTTGTCTGCGCGTCAGACTGCCGCCAAGACAGTTATCCGTGACGAGCAGAACCGTCGCCTGCAATTTGCGGCGACAAATCCTATGCAGGAAATTTTAAAAAGTCTGCACACCACCTTTCGTGGTCTTGATGCAGAGGCTGTAGCTGTAAGCCGCAGTAAATACGGCAGTAACAAGGTTACGCGCGAAAAAAGAAAATCGCTGGCTAAGCGGCTGACGGAAGCATTTGTAAATCCCTTTACCGCTATTCTTTTCTGTCTGGCGCTGGTGTCGACCATGACGGATATGGTGTTCCCGCATTTTTCGCTCTTTGGCAGCGAACCGGAGGATTTTGATCCGTTAACTGTTGTCATCATTGTGACGATGGTACTGATTTCCGGCGTGCTGCGCTTTGTGCAGGAATCAAGAAGCGGTAACGCAGCGGAAAAGCTGCTGAATATGATTACAACAACCTGTACCGTTACCCGCAGAGAGCAGGAAAAGGCGGAAATTGCAATGGACGAGCTGGTTGTGGGCGATATTGTGCATCTTTCGGCCGGCGATATGCTGCCTGCCGATGTACGCATTTTGGCGACTAAGGATTTTTTTGTCAGTCAGGCCAGCCTGACGGGTGAAAGCGAACCGATTGAAAAAACACCTAATGTAAGCGCGCAGAAGGAAAGCGTCACCGATTACAACAACATCGCCTTCATGGGCAGTAACGTAGTTTCCGGCAGTGCTACCGCAGTTGCTGTCTGCGTCGGTGACAATACACTTTTTGGCTCCATGGCATCCGCCGTTGCCGGGGAAGCAGTGGAAACCAGCTTTACCAAAGGCGTTAACGCTGTTTCCTGGGTACTGATACGCTTCATGCTGGTAATGGTTCCGTTGGTATTCTTCATCAACGGCATCACCAAGGGCGATTGGCTGGAGGCCTTCCTGTTTGGCATCTCTATTGCCGTCGGCCTGACGCCGGAGATGCTGCCGATGATTGTTACTACCTGCTTGGCCAAGGGCGCTGTTTCCATGAGCAAAAAGAAAACCATCGTCAAGAATCTCAATTCTATCCAAAACTTTGGTGCGATTGATATTCTTTGCACTGATAAGACAGGCACGCTGACGCAGGATAAGGTTGTACTCGAATATCATCTGAATGTCAATGGTGACGAGGATACAAGAGTATTGCGTCATGCTTATCTCAACAGCTATTTCCAGACCGGCTACAAGAATCTGATGGATTTGGCGATTATCAATAAGACGGAAGAAGCGGAAGCAGAGGATCCCAAGCTGCTCGACCTGTCTGAAAGCTATGTAAAGGTGGATGAAATTCCCTTTGATTTTACGCGCCGTCGCCTGACAACTGTGGTACAGGATAAAAGCGGCAAAACACAGATGGTGACAAAGGGAGCTGTGGAAGAAATGCTGGCTATCTGCAGCTATGCGGAGTGTGACGGTAGCGTGCAGCCGTTGACTGACGCTGTGCGCCGCCGCATCCTGCGGACTGTGGACGAGCTTAATGAAAAAGGCTTCCGCGTGCTGGCTATTGCCCAAAAAAGCAATCCCTCGCCTGTTGATGCCTTTGGCGTAAAGGATGAGTGCGACATGGTGCTGCTTGGTTATCTGGCCTTCCTTGATCCGCCGAAGGAATCTACGGCCGCAGCTATCAAGGCCTTAAAGGAGCATGGTGTTACTACTAAAATTCTGACCGGTGACAATGATAAGGTAACCTACACTATCTGCAAGCAGGTTGGCTTGGAGGTCCGCAACATGCTGCTTGGTGCTGATATAGAGCAAATGACGGACGCAGAGCTGGCGAAGGCAGCGGAATTTACGGACGTATTCGCCAAGCTGACGCCGGACCAGAAGGCGCGTGTTGTTTCCGTACTGCGTGAAAACGGTCATACCGTCGGCTTTATGGGCGATGGCATCAATGACGCCGCTGCGATGAAGACTGCCGACATCGGCATTTCCGTAGATACTGCCGTAGATGTTGCCAAGGAATCGGCAGATATTATTTTGCTGGAAAAGGATTTACTTGTTTTGGAGCAGGGGATTATCGAAGGACGCAAGACCTATGCCAACATGATTAAGTATATCAAGATGACGGCCTCCTCCAACTTCGGCAATATGTTTTCGGTGCTGGCGGCCTCGGCGCTGCTGCCCTTCCTGCCGATGATGAGCGTGCATCTGATTTTCCTGAATCTGATTTACGACCTGTCCTGCAC
>CAKQHU010000071.1 GCA_934234275.1 uncultured Phascolarctobacterium sp. | reverse complement strand
TCGACAAGATAAACGCTTGTGCCGCGCTCTCTTGCTTCCTTATCCAGCACGCTGTCCTCGGTAACATAATAGCTGACATCCGCAATATAAACGCCCAGCAGGTATTCGTTGTCGTTAATCTGCTCTACGTAAACCGCATCGTCCAAGTCCTTGGCATCCTCGCCGTCAACAGTTACGACAGTGCGCTCACGCAGGTCACGGCGTCCGGCCAGCTCACTCTTTTTAATAGACTTCGGCACCTTGCGCGAAGCCTCCAGCACCTCATCCGGGAAGGTCAGCGGCAGGTCATTCTGCTTGATAATCGACAGAATTTCCAGGCCTACATCACCGATGTTGCCCAAAACCTCGGTAACCTTGCCCTCGGCCTTGCGGTGCTCCTGCGGCCATTCGGTAATTTCTACTACGACCTTCTGACCATCCTTGGCACCGTTAAAATACTTGCGCATAATATATACATCCTGACCGATACGCTTATCGTCAGGCGTTACAAAGGCGAAATCACCGCTCTGGTGGAAAACGCCTACAACTTTATTATTAGCATGCGTGATAATACGCAGGATTTCTCCCTCAGGCTTTTTGCCCTGCGCCGCATTATTCACACGCGCCAGCACGCGGTCATTGTTCATCGCACCATGCAAAGCGCGTGGAGGAATGAACACGTCCGGTCTGTCGCCCTTGTTATCCGGAATAACAAAACCAAAGCCCTTACTCGTCAGCTGAAAGCGTCCTGCAACCAGGCCCATTTTCTCCGGCAGACCGTATGTTTCAAAGCGTGTTTTGATAATCTCACCGTTCTGCTCCATCGCCAGCAGCTCGTCCCAAAACTTGTTGGGATTAACATCATGCCCCAGCGCATCCACCAGCTCCTCCGAGGTCATCGGTGCATAGCTTTCTTCACGCATAAAATTTAATATTTTTTCACGTACATCCTTCGTCTGCATAATTTTACCTCTATTCTTCTTCACCCTCGCCTGCGGCGAGCTTGCGCGACGGTTGCGGCGTTTCATCCACAATCATCATCTTCGACAGACATTCCGCCAACAGCGTACCGTCCTTTTTGCAGATTGTACCCTGCATCTCAACCATGCGTCCCTTGCGCTTCAGCTCGCGCCCGGTGCAGACAACCTCTTCGCCAATCGCCAGCGGCTGACGGTAGCGGATTTCAATTTTCGCCGTATAGGAAGGCTTGCCCTCCTTGGCAAAAAGATAATTGCCTGTCACCTCATCAAGCAACACTGCCACCAAACCGCCATGCATGCGACCGGGATAGCTTTGGTGCTCCCGCCGCGGCGTAAAATACGCTGTGCACTTGTCGTCATCAATTTCAAAACGCATATGTAACCCGCTGGGATTATCCTTGCCACAGGCAAAGCACCAGCTGTATTCGTTATTATTCAATAGTGACTTATCCATATTTCTTCGTTTACCCTTCAATATCCTTTTGTTTCGCAAAAAAATCGGCAATTTCCTTAAAAACTGCCTCATGCTCGCGGTCCAGTGTCAGAATGTGCCCGCTGTGTTCAAACCATACCAGCCTTCTGCCGGCGGCTGCAGTCAATTTATTATAGATATATTCAGCACTGCGCGGCTGCACGGTATGCTCTGTTTTCGACTGCAAAATCAAACAGGGGATTTTGATTTCCGCCAGCAGCTTGTTCTTGCATTCATTAAGCATCTTAAAAAGACTCATCAGCGGCTTAGTCGGCATTTTAGCATAGGAAATGCAATATTCCTGCAGCTCCTGATAATTCTTCTTATGCTTGGGCAGATAGTGGATGAAAAAGCGCAAGAACGCCAACAGCGGCGCACGCTTATCCTGCACAAAAATCGGTGCCGAAATAAAGGCAGCCTTCTGCACCGGCAACTTTGCTGCCAGCTTGATGGCCAGCAGTCCGCCCATTGAAAGGCCTGCCACGTACACGCTGTCAAAGCGCGCCAGCAACTCCAGGCATTCCGCTTCTGCAGCAGCATACCAATCCGTAGCGGTGGTTGCCTCCAGGTCTTTGATGCTCGTGCCGTGGCCGGGAAGGCGCACACAGCTCACAGTATAGCCAAGCGCATGCAGATAATCACCCAGCGGTCGCATTTCCGACGGCGCGCCGGTGTAACCATGCAAAAGCAAAACTGCCTTATTATTTTTTCCTTCCAGCAGAAATGATTCTGCACCTTCAATTATCCGCACCGGCTTCACCTCAAAATTATTCTATACTAATTTATATTATATCATAAAAAAAGCATACTGATTACAGCATGCTTTGATTTTGCAAGAACTTCATACATTGCGATGTAGAAAAATGCGTTTTTGGCCAACTTCATACATTGCGATGTAGAAAAAGGCTGTTTTTGACCTACTTCATACATTGCGATGTAGCAAAAAGAGGACGGTGCGCACCGTCCTCTTTTCATTTATTTAAGTTCTTATACTGCATATTTTCGCTACCAGTTAAAAGTTTAATATCTTCTTGATGCCACTCATCGCAAACA
This sequence comes from uncultured Phascolarctobacterium sp., assembly GCA_934234275.1. Classification (GTDB taxonomy): domain Bacteria; phylum Bacillota; class Negativicutes; order Acidaminococcales; family Acidaminococcaceae; genus Phascolarctobacterium_A. The sequence continues at coordinate 4,597 of CAKQHU010000071.1, read as the reverse complement.
TCAAAGAATTCCTCACTCTTACGTTTTTTAAAAATACGAAAAGGTTGCTCTGTCGAGTTGTCGTATATATGACAAACGTCTGCAACATGAACAACATCACAAACCTGAGCCAAAGCCTTATCATAGCGTTCGATTATTTTCTCGACCGGCACATCATGACCACCTTCTGCGACACGAGATTTTACTCGATAAACATTAATGAAAGGGTCAACAGTTAAAATATAGTAACAACGTATAAAATAACCTGCGTCCTTAGCTCGTTGCAGCAAATTTAAATTTCTAGGTGTAGACATAACTGTTTCAAAACAGAAGTCCTCTCTATTTTTCAAGTGATCCTCTCTCTGCTTTTCAGCAATTTGCGCTGCAGTCAAATCATCGCATTTTAAATTTTTCTTGATTTCATCAGCATTAATATAGTCAACAGGTGGTTTTAACAAATCTGTGAAAGTACTTTTACCGGAACCGTTTGGTCCAGCAAAAACGATTATCTCCGGCTTTTTATTTAACTCTTTCGCTGTAGCGTCCATGATTATATCTCCCACATACCTGAGTTTTGCTACCATCACTACCAATTACACAAATACTCTGCGTTTCCCTATCATATGTAAAAATAGGCACATCCATAGCACGCTTCTTTTCTAAAGCAATTTTTACGGCACAATTAGCACGTTTTACAACCTGCTCGTCAGAAATATATTTTTGTTGACTCATAAGACACCAACCTTTCTAAACACACTATCCTACTTACATAGTACTGTATTTCAGCAAAAAAGTCAAAATCTATCTTGCCACTGCAAAAAGAGGACGGTGCGCACCGTCCTCTTTTAATTTATGCATATGCGATTTTTTGCTTTTCAGCAGATTTACGTGAAATCAGATTAGAAGCTGAATACTACTTGGCTCCACAGAGTTTGAGCGTCCGGAGTGCCTTTAGCTTCTTTGGATTCCAGATCATAGTAGGTTACGCCTGCTACGATGTTTTTAGCCAGTGCATAGTTAGCGCCTACGCTGTAGCCTTTGAAGCCTTCGTCGAAGTAGATACCATCCATGGTGTGAGCAACAACAGTGCCTGCACCTTGATCATAGTAGGAAGCGTTCAGGCCCCAAGAACCAGCTTTAGCAGCTTTAGCACCTTTGTATGCCAGACCAACTACATAACCGTCTTTGTCAACATCGTTGTATTTAACACTGTCAACAGTTACAGTATCAACATCGCTTCTCAGGTAGGTACCGGTCAGCTTCAGGTCTTTAGCCAGGTCAAAGCCCAGGCCTACAGTCCAGATAGCATCATCGTCAGCAGCTTTCAGCAGGTTGTCAAATTTGTAGTAACCAGCGAATGCATTAACAGCACCAAGTTTAGTAGCCAGTTCAGCGTAAACAACGTCTTTGTCTTCGCCTGCAACTACATCCATGCCAGTTGCTTTGCCGTAGCCAGCAGTCAGTTTAACGTCTTTGCCATAGGAAGCTTGTACGCCGTCCATACGATTATCATAGATGTTACCGCCAGTGATATCGGTTTTGTTGTAACGGCCAGCTTGAACAGCCAAACCAGCAACACGACCATTTACATAAGCGCGTTGGAAAGCAACATCTTCTTCACCGGAGTTAGCTTTATCATTAGTAAAGAATTGTTGGTTACGGAACATAGCGCTGTAGGTCCAGTCATCATTGATGTCGCCTTTTACCCACAGATCGGAACGCAGACGACCTTGATGGTTGGTTTTGTTACCTTCGCCCAGTTTGTCTCCGTCATAGGAAGCATAGGAAGCTTTGATGGTACCGGTGATTTTAACGTTGTCAGCTTTTTTCTCCAGAGCAGCAACGCGAACGCCCAGGTTGTCCAGCTCGTCAGCGAATTCAGCAGCCAGTTTGTCAACGTTAGCGCCTTTAGCCATTGCTTTAGCAACGATTTGAGCCATTTCATAACGGGTCATCAGTTTGTCGCCACCGAAAGTGGTGTCGCCGTAGCCTTCGATTACGCCAGCAGCAGCCAGTTTGTTGATGCTGTCATAAGCCCAGTGGCCAGCAGGTACGTCAGAGAACGGATTTGCAGCATAAGCAGAAGCGGTTACGCCCAGTGCCATTGCCATTGCGAGTACTAAGGATTTTTTCATTGTTGTTTCCTCCTCAGGAAGTAGCAGTATTATCAAACTGCTAATATTATATTTTTACAAATCACCTTCCGGAGTCTCCCGCAAATTCCGCTCAAGAGTTGCCTTGTTTCCTCTGTCATCCTTTGCCGGTTTTTCCTTCACAGTAATTCATAAAGCAATATTAATGGAAAGTAGAGTATCTTAATCTCCTTACCATAATTGCATTATACCACACAACAATACAGAGTGCAAATATTTTTATCGTTTAATTTTAAGCTTTATTATGGGATTATTTCATTTATTTGCATTTCTCTTTAGGTGTATTCTATTATTCCGTAATCTATCGCAGTAGTAAGCCGTAGCTAGAACCATACGTTTACGAATTGATTTTAATTTACAATATAGTTTTCATTCCATTCGAACTATATGAAAAAGCGTCAGAATTCTTAATTGCAGACTGCTTAAGATTCTAACGTTTATCATAGGACTATAAAAAGAGGACGGTGCGCACCGTCCTCTTTAAATTTATGCATATGCGATTTTTTGCTTTTCAGCGGATTTACGTGAAATCAGATTAGAAGCTGATTTGCAGACGGCTCCAGATTACCTGAGTATCGGTTTCGGTATCTTTGCCTTCCAGATCATAGTAGTCGAGCATGTAAACCATGTTCTTAGCCAGAGTATAGGAAGCACCTACACCATAGCCTTTGAAGCCTTCTTTAGCAAATGCGGACCAATCGCCGGTCTTCATGGTGTGAGCTACGAAAGTACCAACACCTTGGTCATAGTATTTGCCCCACAGGCCCCAGGAACCAGCTTGTTTAGCTTTAGCGCCTTTGTAATCCAGGCCTACTACATAGCCGTCGGTATCATATTTGTCATCAACATCAACATCGGAATTCAGATACATAGCATTCAGAGAAACATTCTTGTCGAATGCATATTTAGCACCTACGTTCCATACGTTGTTGTCTTCGCCTTTAGCAGCAACAGTGCCTGCCAGAGAATCTTTGAATGCGTCATAACCTGCGCTCAAAGCTAATTTACCAGCTTTACCGGACAGGGAAGCACCATAAACGTTGTCATAATCATAATCAGTCGGTTGACCTGCATATGCAGTCAGTTTAACGTCTTTGCCATAGGAAGCAGAAACGAATTCAGCAGTATCATCATACAGGTTGCCTTCAGCCAATACGATAGGAGCTTTACCGGCTACAACTGCCAAACCGCCTACACGACCGGTAACATATGCTTGGTTTAATTTAGTAGTTTCATTGCCAACATCATCTTTGAAGTTTTGGTCGTTTTGAATACGAGCGGTATAGGTCCAGTCATCATTGATAGCACCGTTTACAAACAGACGGGTACGCAGACGATTCAAAGCAACAGAGCCTTTGGATTTTTTCAGATCGCCATCACGGCCGGCATATTCATAACGGATTTGGCCGGTGATTTTAACGTTGTCAGCTTTTTTCTCCAGAGCAGCAACGCGAACGCCCAGGTTGTCCAGTTCGTCAGCGAATTCAGCAGCCAGTTTGTCAACGTTAGCGCCTTTAGCCATAGCTTTAGCAACGATTTGAGCCATTTCATAACGAGTCATCAGTTTGTCGCCACCGAAGGTGGTGTCGCCGTAGCCTTCGATTACGCCGGCAGCAGCCAGTTTGTTGATGCTGTCATATGCCCAGTGGCCGGCAGGTACGTCAGAGAACGGATTTGCAGCATAAGCAGAAGCGGTTACGCCCAGTGCCATTGCCATTGCGAGTACTAAGGATTTTTTCATTGTTGTTTCCTCCTCAGGAAGTAGCAGTATTATCAAACTGCTAATATTATATTTTTACAAATCACCTTCCGGAGTCCCCCGCAAATTCCGCTCAAGAGTTGCCTTGTTTCCTCTGTCATCCTTTGCCGGTTTTTCCTTCGCAGTAATTCATAAAGCAATATTTATCAGTAAGAATGGTTTCTTTTATTCTTTTCGATGATTGAATTATACCATGTATCAAATCATAGTGCAAGCTTTTTTCTGTTAATATGCTATTGATTTTACATGAATTTTGCCTTGCTGTTACACTTGCATTTTAAAACAAAAAGCATTTGCCTACAAACGTACACTTTTCACAAAGAATGCTGTATTACAGCATAGGCGCAACAAAAAAGCTGCTGCAGCTAAATGCTGCAGCAGCGTGGATTATAGCTTAACTATAAAATTATTTGAACAGGCCAAGCAGGATGCCGCCGTTTGCTGCCAGTACAGGAGCAAATACCAGAGATACAATGGTCATCAGTTTGATCAGGATGTTCATTGCAGGTCCGGAAGTATCTTTGAACGGGTCACCTACGGTATCGCCTACAACGGTTGCGTCATGCACCGGAGTGTGTTTACGGCCGGAAGCTTCTACGAACTTCTTAGCGTTATCCCATGCACCGCCGGCGTTAGCCATCAGGATTGCAACCAGTACGCCGGAAGCCAGAGAGCCGCCAATCAGGCCGCCCAGAGCTTCAGTACC
>CAKQHU010000070.1 GCA_934234275.1 uncultured Phascolarctobacterium sp. | reverse complement strand
TGGCGGCAATGCTGGAGCTTACACGCTCTAATATGCAGAAGCTGCTGGAGGAGGGCCGTGCGGTGCGCGGCAGCAAGGTGCTGAAATCCAACTACAAGCTGCGTCTGGGTGACGAAATTGATGTTACTCTGCCTGAGCCGCAGCCGCTGGATGTACAGCCGGAAAATATTCCTCTGGATATTATTTATGAGGATGAGGATGTTGTTGTTGTCAACAAAGCGCGCGGGATGGTAGTCCACCCGGCGGCCGGCAATTTAAACGGAACGTTGGTCAATGCGCTTTTGTATCACTGCAAAAACTTATCCGGTATCAACGGCGTTATCCGCCCGGGTATCGTGCACCGTTTGGATAAGGATACCAGCGGTATTATGATTTGTGCTAAGAATGATGCGGCGCATCTTTCACTGTCGCAGCAGATACAGGCTAAAACAGCTCAGCGTACCTATCTTGCTGTAGTACGCGGCAACATCAAGACAGACAGCGGCGTGATTGAAACGCTTATCGCCCGCGATAAAAACGACCGTAAGAAAATGGCGGTTGTCAAAGAGGGCGGACGCGATGCTGTTACCGAATACGAGGTGCTGGAGCGCTTTGGCAAATATACTATTGTGCGTTGCCGCCTGCGAACGGGACGCACGCATCAGATTCGCGTGCATATGGAGTATCTGGGCTATCCTTTGGTAGGTGACCCGAAATATTCTCCGATGAAAACTCCCTTCAGCATTCAGGGACAGGCGTTGCATTCGCAGACACTTGAATTCACCCACCCGCGTACGGGAGAACGCTTGAGCTTTGAAGCTCCGTTGCCGGAGGATATGCATAAGATTGTTACCCGCCTGCGCCTGGGACAGTTTAATTAGCAGAGTTCTGCCTTAGGGCAGTCTTGATAGCAGGTTAAAAAGCCTGAATAAAAATAAGAGGTGAGCCAAATGAGCAATTTTGTTAAAAAGAATGTTATTATGGATGCAGAGGCTATGCGCCGTGCGATTGTCCGTATTTCTCATGAAATTATCGAAAGAAATAAAGGCGTAGATAATGTTGTCATTGTCGGCATCCGTACCCGCGGTGTACCTATTGCGGAACGTCTGGCAGCAGCAATTAAAGATATAGAGAATGTTGAGCTGCCGGTAGGAATGCTGGATATCACTCTTTATCGTGATGACCTGTCTACTCTTGCATATAATCCGATTGTACACGGTACAGAAATTGATCTGGACCTGAACGGCAAAACCATTATTCTGGTTGACGATGTGCTTTACACCGGCCGTACCATCCGTGCTGCTCTTGATGCGGTTATGGATATGGGCCGTCCGAAGGCTATTCAGCTGGCAGTACTTATTGACCGCGGACATCGCGAGCTGCCGATTCGTGCTGACTTTGCCGGCAAAAATGTTCCTACCTCCCACAAGGAAGCTATCAATGTATACCTGGCAGAGGAAGATGGCATTGATGAAGTAGCAATCGGTGATATCGAAGAATAATCAACCGTAGCTTGTTAATGGAACAGGAGGAGATTCTATGCAGCAGGCTGAAATATTGCGCAATGAGGCTTTGGGCGCAACTTTGGTGAAAAAATTAAAGCTGCGTGGCTTTGATGCTTATTACTGTGCTGATAAGCAGGCAGCGCTCGAGCAGGCATTGGCGCTGATTCCGCAGGAGGATGTTGTTTCCTGGGGCGGTTCTGTAACGATTGATGAAATCGGTCTTTTGAGCGCAGTAAAGGAGCGCAATAAGGTTATCGACAGAGCTGCGGCAGCAACTCCGGAAGAAAAAACAGAATTGATGCGTCAGGCGCTTTTGTGTGATACATATTTAATGAGCAGCAATGCCATCAGCAGTGATGGTCAGCTGGTAAATATTGACGGCAACGGCAACCGTTGCGCCGCTTTGATTTTCGGACCGAAGCAGGTGCTTGTAATTGCCGGTCTGAATAAGGTTACAGGCTCTTTAGAGGCTGCCGTGGACAGAGCGCGCAATGTGGCTGCGCCGATAAATGCCAAAAGGTTTGCCGGCCTGCAGACACCTTGTTACAAAGCAGGTCTTTGCGGTGATTGCCTTTCCGCGGATTGCATCTGCTCGCAGATTGTTATAACACGTACCAGTCGTAATAAGGGACGCATTAAAGTTATTTTAGTCGGTGAAAGTTTAGGATTCTGATTTTAGGGGAGTTGTTTAGCGTTGGTGTTAGCAGCTCCCTTTTGCTTAAGAAAGCAGGTGAAAAAATGGCACGTACTATTATTCTGTTGTTGGATTCCTTCGGTATCGGTTATGCCCATGATGCCGAAGCTTACGGTGATAAGGGTGCAGATACCTTAGGCCATATCTGCGATTGGCTGGCGAAAAATCCGCGTCATGCAGGCGAAGTACCGAAACCGTTGTATTTGCCGCATCTGGCTGAGCACGGACTGCAGGCAGCTGCAGAGCTGAGCCGTGGCGCAGCGTTGCCGGCAGGCTTGGGCGCCGAGCATACAATCGGTGCTTATACCTATGCGCAGGAGGTCAGCCGCGGTAAGGATACACTGAGCGGACATTGGGAAATCAGCGGTGTACCGGTTAAATTTGACTGGGGCTATTTCCCCGATGTGCCGAAATGCTTTCCGCAGGAGCTGGTGGATGCAATTATCAGCCAAGGTAATTTGCCGGGTGTGCTGGGCGAATGTCATGCCAGCGGTACCGAAATCATCAAGGAGCTGGGCGAGGAGCATGTAAGAAGCGGCAAGCCGATTATCTATACCTCTGCCGACAGCGTGCTGCAGATAGCAGCGCACGAGGAAGCCTTCGGTCTGGAGCGCTTGTATGATTTGTGCAAGCTGGCTTTTAAGCTGGTACAACCGTATAATATTGCCCGGGTAATAGCGCGTCCGTTCGTCGGCACCTGTGCTGCTGATTTTACCCGCACGACCAACCGTCACGATTACGCAGTACCGGCACCGCAGCCGACATTGCTTGATAAAATGGTTGCAGCCGGCGGCAGCGTTTACGCCGTAGGCAAGATTGCTGATATTTTTGCGCATCGCGGTATTACGAAGCATTATGCGGCCGGCGGACTGGACAAGCTGGTAGACGCAACGAAGCAGGCTGTAGCCGATGCTCCGGACAACACCATTGTCTTTACTAATTTTGTTGACTTTGATTCCTCCTACGGACATCGCCGTGACATTCAGGGCTATGGCGAGGCACTGGAATATTTCGACAGCAGACTGCCGGAAATTACCGCTTTGCTGCGCCCGGACGATTTACTGCTGATGACGGCGGACCACGGCAATGACCCCAGCTGGAGCGGCACGGACCATACGCGCGAAAAAATCCCCGTACTCTTTTCGGGAGCAGGCATTGATTGCAAGCAGCTCGCGCCTATGCAGACCTTTGCCGATATAGGACAGACAATTGCCGATTATATGAAAATAGAACCAACCCTTACCGGAACTAAAGCGGATTTGTTTTGAAAGAGGTGGACAATATGAGCAAACATTACGCAGCACCTGAGGAGATTTTATACCATGTAGGTTTTTCGGCGGAGCAACTGCAGGGCGCAACTGTTGCCGTGCTTCCCGGTGACCCCGGACGTGTGGAGCCTTTGGCAAAGGCTTTGGGCAGTGATGCAAGCTTTATTGCCAGCCATCGTGAATACACCAGCTGGCTGACGCAAATCAATGATGCTCCTGTACTTGTCTGCTCTACGGGCATGGGCGGTCCTTCAGTAGCAATTTGTCTGGAAGAGCTGGCGCGTATGGGCATCAAAAAGCTCATCCGCTTCGGTACGACGGGAACGATTCAGGAAAAGGTTAATCTCGGAGATATTATTATTGATAAGGCAGCTGTTCGCCTTGACGGCACCTCGCAGCATTATGCGCCGTTGGAATTTCCTGCTGTTGCCAGCTTTGAGGTGACAACAGCATTGGTACTGGCAGCCAAGAACGCCGGTGCTCCCTATCATTTGGGCATTGCAGCCTCCAGCGACACCTTCTGGCCGGGGCAGGAGCGTTACGACAGCTTCACCGGCTATGTACCGCGCCGCTTCCGTGGGACGATGCAGGAATGGCAGGCGCTGGGCGTGCTGAACTATGAAATGGAAACATCCGCTTTGTTCGTGACCTCACAGGCGTTAGGCTTAGAGGCCGGCGCTGTCTGCGGCGTGGTAGTTAAGCGCACGCAGAGCGAAAGCGTAGCACCGCCTGATGTTTATCAGCGTGCCTTCGGCTATATGGTGCAGGTGACACGCGGAGCTGTTGAGCTGCTGTTGGCAGCAGATGCCGATTAATTGGCAGGTGATACTTATGAAAAAAATTAAATGGCTGCTGCAGATCTGCTTTTTAGTAGTATTTGCGTCCTTGTTTACAGCAATGGTACCGCAGACGGCGCGGGCAGATTTTGCCGAGCGTCCTGTGGGCTTTGTTGTTATCGACCAGGACGGCGGTGTGGACGGCGCTGTTTATAAGGAGTGGCGGCAGATGGTCAAGCTGGCTTATCGCTTCCCCTATTATCAAATAATAGACGGCGGCGAACCGCAGACACTTGTGAGCCAGGCGGTACGTGACGGCGTGAAGCTGGACGTGGCTTCTCTGTCCGCTTTGGCTGAAAAAAGTAAAATGGATGTGCTGGTTGTTGCTCGTATTTATGAAATGGATGAGAGCCTTGTCAGCGGTTGGGGATTTCGCTTTGACCACGATACCTATGTGCGTGTGGTAGCGGATGCAGACCTTTTCGTATATAAAAAGGATGGCAATAAGCTGCTGAAGAAGCGTGTGCGTGAAAGCGGACTGCGCGACATGGGCAATTACGATAAGCCGGTGGAAACAATTAAATGGCAGCTTTCCAAGCTGGTAAATACCATGGAAAATAAGCCGATTATCGGCAGTTAAACAGAAAATATGAAAAAAATAGTTAGCTTGTTCACCTTAGTTTAAGGCAGCAGGTAGTAAAATAATACTGCAGGCGCTATAATAGAATAGTTGCCTGAAGCGTAAATTGAGGTGAAAATATGCATATATTAGTTACAGGGGGGGCCGGTTATATCGGCTCGCATACAGTTATAGAGCTGCTTAACGCCGGACACAGCGTTGCAGTCGTAGATAATCTTGTTAATTCCAGCAGGCTGGCAATGCAGCGTGTAGAAAAAATTACCGGCCGCCAGATTCCGTTTTATGAAACGGATATCAGGGACCGCGACGGCTTGCGGAAAATTTTTACTGAGAACAGCTTTGACTGCTGCATTCATTTTGCCGGCCTGAAGGCAGTAGGCGAATCGGTGCAGAAGCCGCTGGAGTATTATGATAATAATATTTCCGGTACCTTGGTTTTGCTGGAGGAAATGCGTAACGCAGGCTGCAAGAATATTATTTTCAGCTCCTCGGCAACTGTTTACGGTAATCCTGCCGTAATGCCGATTACCGAAAGCTGTCCTAAGGGACATTGCACCAATCCCTACGGTAATACCAAGTCGATGCTGGAGGAAATCCTGCGTGACCTGCATGTGGCGGATAATGAATGGAATGTAGTGCTGCTGCGTTATTTTAACCCTATCGGTGCGCACAGCTCCGGTCTTATCGGGGAAAATCCCAACGGTGTTCCCAATAATCTGATGCCGTATATTACGCAGGTTGCTGCCGGCAAACTAAAGGAGTTGCATGTTTTCGGCAATGATTATCCCACTCCGGACGGTACCGGTGTGCGTGATTACATTCACGTTGTGGATTTGGCGAAGGGACATGTCAAAGCATTAAAGGCAATAGATGACAAATGTGGCATAGAGGTGTATAATCTTGGTACAGGCATTGGCTATTCGGTGCTGGACCTGGTGAAAGCATTCGAAAAGGCCAACGGAATTAAAATACCTTATGTAATCGACCAACGCCGTGCAGGTGATGTTGCAGCCTGCTATTCGGACCCTTCGAAGGCGTGGGAAAAGCTGGGCTGGAAGGCAGAGCTGGGAATTGAGGATATGTGCCGCGATTCCTGGAACTGGCAGAAAAATAACCCCAATGGCTTTGAAGCGTAAGGCTAAAAGAAAAATTGGAGAAAACGAGGAAAAGTATTTATGTGTGGTATTGTTGGATTTTGTGGAGATAAGCAGGCAGCGCCTATTTTGTTGGATGGCCTGTCTAAGCTGGAATATCGTGGCTATGATTCTGCCGGCCTGGCAGTGCGTGACGGCAGTGCGCAGGTGCAGATTGTTAAGGCTAAGGGCCGTCTGAAGGAGCTTTACGCCAAAACTAACGGTGGTCAAAGCCTCATCGGTACCTGCGGTATCGGTCACACCAGATGGGCAACCCATGGTGAGCCTTCCGAAACTAATGCGCATCCGCATGCAAGTGCTGATGGCAATGTAGTTGCCGTACACAACGGTATTATCGAAAACTATCAGGAGCTGAAGGAAAAGCTGCTGCATAACGGTTACACCTTCTATTCTCAGACTGATACCGAGGTTGCCGTTAAGCTGATTGACTACTACTATAAAAAATACGAGCATACTCCGACCGATGCTCTGAGCCATGCTATGATCCGTATGCGCGGTTCCTATGCTTTGGCAGTAATGTTCAAGGAATATCCCGGTGAAATTTATGTTGCCCGTAAGGACAGCCCGATGATTATCGGCGTACAGGATGGCGAATGCTATGTTGCCAGCGACGTGCCTGCTATTTTAAAATACACCCGTAAGGTTTATTACATCGGCAATCTGGAAATGGCTCGTCTGGCTAACGGCGAAGTTACCTTCTACAACGTTGATGAAGAAGTAATCGAAAAACCGCTGACCGAAATCAAATGGGATGCAGAAGCTGCCGAAAAAGCAGGCTTTGAGCATTTCATGATGAAGGAAATCCACGAGCAGCCCAAGGCAGTACGCGATACTCTGAATTCCGTACTGGTTGACGGCAAGCTGGATATGAGCGCTGTCGGCCTCAGCGATGAGGATATCAAAAAGATTGACCAGATCTGCATTGTTGCCTGCGGCAGTGCTTATCATGTAGGCGTGGCAGCACAATATGTAATTGAGGACTTGGCTCAGATTCCGGTTCGCACCGAGCTGGCTTCCGAGTTCAGATATCGCAAGCCTCTGCTGAGCAAGAACGAGCTGGTTATTATTGTCAGCCAGTCCGGCGAAACTGCCGACAGCTTGGCAGCTCTGCGTCTGGCTAAAGAAAAGGGCATCAAAACTCT
>CAKQHU010000069.1 GCA_934234275.1 uncultured Phascolarctobacterium sp. | reverse complement strand
GTATATAGTTATGGAATATGTTGACGGTGTTACTCTGAAGGAGTATATGCAGGAGCATAAGCTGAGCCTGAATACTGTGCTGGAAATCGCTGTGCGACTTGCCGATGCACTGCAGCATGCTCACAGCCACAACATTATTCACTGTGACATCAAGCCGCAGAATATTTTGATTGACAAAAATATGAATCCGAAAATCGCTGATTTCGGCATTGCCAAAATGGTCACGAACCAGACGATGGTTTATTCCAAATCGGTGATGGGTTCAGTGCATTATATTTCACCGGAGCAGGCCTGCGGCGGTAAGATTACTGCCAGCAGCGATGTCTATTCCTTGGGCATAGTGCTCTTCGAAATGCTTACGGGTGAGGTTCCCTACGTCGGCACAACGGCTGTTTCTGTTGCCATGATGCATGTAGAAAAGCCTGTGCCGCAGCTGAAGGATTATATGGAAAATGTTCCCGAGGGCATGCAGGAGATTATGGACAAGGCGTTGGCAAAGCGCTGTGAGGACAGATATGCAAATGCCGGTCAGCTCAGACGTGATCTGATGAACCTGAAGATGAAGCTCTTCCCGTTCAGCAGCGAGGACTATCATCAGGAGCTGGGCGCGGTGAAGTCCAACGGCAATGTTGTCGATAGCCCTGATGACGGTGCTACGGTGATTATGAAGCCTGTGCGCAGTGAGCTGCCGCCGAAGCAGGTAACTCCGGCTGTAACACAAGAGCCGGAAAAAATTCAGGAAAAGCAGGAAGCAATGCCTTCCGAAAAAACAGGGGATGAAAAACCGGTGGTTAAGAAAAAGCTGAATTATACCAAACTGATAGTAATGATTACTGCTGCGGTAGTAGCAATTTCGCTGGTAGCGCACTTTATCTTCAACCGCAATCTGGCGGAGATTGCAGTGCCTAATGTTACCAATATGACGGTAGTTGAAGCACAGAAGCTGCTGGAGGAAAAGCAGTTTAAGGTAGAGCTGGAGGAAAAATACGGCGATCCTGACAAGTTTAAGCCCGGTACGGTTATGGAGCAGTCTCCGAAGGCCGGTGAAAAACGTAAGCAGGGTAGTCTTATTATCCTGACCATCTGTAAGGGTGCGGAGCTGAAGGCTGTGCCTGACGTGACAGGCATGTCGCTGTCGAAGGCGGAGCAGCAGCTGGCGGATGCAGGCTTTAAGGTCGGCAAGGTGACGCGCAAGCATGTGGACGGCGAGAAAATCGGCGCTGTGCTCAGCCAGTCACCGAAGGGACTGGATAAGGCTCCTAAGGGAACAGGTATCGACCTGGTGATTAACGAAGGCGATAAGCCGGTTCCGAATATTATCGGCAAATCCATTGACGAAGCTAAGGGCATGCTGGAGCAGGCAGGCCTGAAGCTGGGTGAAATCAAAAAGGTTCAGGATGCCAACGCCAAGAAGAATGTAGTTCTGGCCTGCAACCCGGGTGTAGGCAGTAACCTTAATGACGGCGCGGCTGTAGCGATTACCGTAGCTGCCGGCGGCGAAAAGAAGAGCGCCTATGTTGACTTTGTTGTACCTAGCGGCAAACCTGCCAACGTGCGCATTGTGCTGACGGATGACAACGGCACGGCAACGCTGTACAGCGGTACGCAAAACGGCAGCGTGCGTCTGCGTCAGAAGGTGGAATATGCAGGCAATGCCAAGGTACAGTTCATCTGTGACGGCAAGGTTATTTCCGAAAGGAACCTGTAAACATGGCAGAGCTGCAGGGCAGAGTCCTGAAAAATTATAACGGCTATTATTACCTGAAGGTTGAGGGCGAAAGCGAGCCCTATACCTGCAAGGTAAAGGGTAAAATGAAGAAGAACCGTTTTTCGTTGGCAACCGGCGATATCGCCGGCTTTGAGGTAAGCAGCAGCGAAAAGCGCGAGGGGATGATTACCGGCGTGCTGCCGCGCAGAAACTTTCTGCCGCGCCCCACGCTGGCTAACCTGGATTTATTTGTGGCAGCCTTTGCCTGCGCTGCCCCGGATTTCAGCTTTCTGCTGGCAGATAAGCTGTTGGCGCTGGCAGAGCTGGCAAAAATTCCTGTGATTTTGGTGCTCAACAAGGAGGATAACGCTCCTGCGGGCCTGATTGAACAGGTGAAGGCAGTTTATGAGCCTATCGGCTACGAGGTTTATACTTTGTCGGCACAGAACGGCACCGGCGTGGAGGCTTTGCGTGAGCGTCTGCACGGTAAAATCTGCGCCTTCGGCGGACCTTCGGGTGTAGGCAAATCGTCGACTATCAACGCCATCGACAGCAGTGTTGACCTGCGCACGGGCGAGGTAAGCGAAAAAATCGGCCGCGGCAAGCATACTACACGCTATGCACAGCTGCTGCCGTTCGACGAAGGCTATATTGCGGATACGCCGGGCTTCGGCAATCTGCTGCTGGAGGGCCTGAACGCGGAGATGGTGCTGGCCTCCTTCCGTGAGTTTGCCGATTACGAGGCAGGCTGCAGGTTCTGTCCCTGTACGCATACGCACGAGCCTGTCTGCGGTGTAAAGGATGCTGTGGCTGCAGGAAGGATTTCTGCCAGCCGTTATGAATCATATTTGACAATGTTAGCAGAGGTAAAACTCCTGCAAGAGAAAGAGGGAAGAAAATGATGATTAAAGTTGCTCCATCAATTTTATCTGCCGATTTTGCTTATCTGGCAGATGAAATCAAAAAAATTGAAGCTGCCGGTGCCGACTGGGTACACATCGATGTTATGGACGGCCAGTTTGTACCTAACCTGACCTTCGGTGCTCCTGTAGTGAAAAAAATCCGTAAGGTAACCGACCTGTTTTTCGACTGCCATCTGATGGTAGAAAATCCGGAAAAATACATTGCCGATTTCAAGTCTGCCGGTGCTGACCAAATTGTTGTGCATGTAGAAACCACCAAGCATCTGCACCGCTGCATCCAGCAGATTAAGGCTGAGGGCATGAAGGCCGGCGTTGCACTGAATCCCGCTACCAGCCTGAGTACGGTAGAAGAAATCCTGCCTTACGTTGACATGGTGCTGCTGATGACCGTTAACCCCGGCTTTGGCGGCCAAAGCTTTATTGAAGGCGTAGTGCCGAAGATTGAGCGCCTGCATGCAATGATTACCGAGCGCGGACTGAACGTGGACATTCAGGTTGACGGCGGCATTAACTCTGAAACCTCCAAGCTGGTGAAGGCTGCCGGTGCTAACGTATTGGTAGCAGGCTCCTATGTTTACGGCGCTGAGGATACCGCTGCCGCTATTGCAAGTTTAAAATAGTATTTAGTGATTAGTGGTTAGTTATTAGTGAACAGTAAATAGTGTTCGGAGAATAAGAAAAACCGTCCTTTCCTGCTATCTGCAAAATTGCAGACTGGGAAGGACGGTTTTGTTTTGCTTTGTGCGTTATTTTTTGGGGGTATCGTTGGCTTTTTGCCAGATATACCACACTGCGAGCGAGCGCCAGGGACGCCAGCTTTCTGTAAGCGTGTTGATTTTGCCGCGCTTGGGAATTTCGCTAAGACTAAGCATTTTCTGCAGCTCTTTTTTGAAGATAAAGTCGGCACTGGGGATAACGTCAGTACGGCACAGAGCCAACAGCAGAAACATTTCGATGGTCCATTGGCCGAGGCCGCGGATTTGCATCAGCTGCTTGGAAATCTGACTGTCGGTCATATCGTCGAATTTATCCATGGTTACGCTGCCATTGATAATTGCTTCGGCAAAGCTGCGCAGGTAATCAACCTTTTGCTGGACCAGACCTATGCTGAGCAGGTCTTCGGTAGAAGCAGCAAGAACTGCCTGCGGCGTAATGGGATTGCCGGTGAGGCCTTCCAACTTTTTCATCAGCTGCTGGCTGACATCCGGCGGCAACTGCTGAGCAATAATACCGGTTAACAATATAGTAAAATAAGACTCTTTAGATTTTGGTTTTAACGGACAGGGCGAATAACGGTCAACTAACGGGGCGAGCTCTGGAACGTTTTCACGCAGATAGCGGTCACCGACGGACCAATCTGGGGCTTGGCACATAAGCATCCTCCTTTATGTTTACTTTATTACACTATTATAATACGAAAACGGCGGTTAGACAAACGAAAAAATTGCGAAATAATAGCAATAAAAGCAGTTTTCTATGAACGAAGTCTTTCGGATATAGTTTTTCTTTGAATCATGAAGAAAAATAAAAAGCAGTGGCAACGCAGATTAATATTTGCACTTTTTTCTGCAAAGCTGTATAATTAATCTGATTGACAATCTATATTTGTAATTAAAATGTAAGGAGACGATGAAATGTCTGAAGTCAGAGTAAGATTTGCTCCCAGTCCGACTGGGTATTTACATATTGGTGGTGCGCGTACTGCGCTGTTCAACTGGCTGTTTGCCCGCAAAATGGGCGGCAAGCTGATTCTGCGTATCGAAGATACCGATATTGAACGTTTGAAAGAGGATTCTGTAAGCCAGATTCTTACCAGCCTGAAATGGTTGGGCATCAACTGGGATGAAGGCCCGGAGGCCGGCGGCGAATACGGTCCTTACTATCAGTCCGAGCGCTTTGATATTTACAAAAAATATGCTCAGCAGCTGCTGGACGAAGGCAAAGCATACTACTGCTTCTGCACTACCGAGGATTTGGCTGCACAACGTGAAAAACAACGCGCTGCTAAGCAACCGTTCCGCTATGCCCGTACCTGCCGCGATATTCCGGCAGAGGAGGCTAAAGCACGCATCGCTGCAGGCGAGCCGTATTCCATCCGTATCAAGATTCCTGCCGAAGGCAGCATAACCGTGCATGACCTGATTCATGGCGAAGTTACCTTTAACATGGACCAGTTTGATGATTTTGTAATTGTAAAATCCAATGGTATTCCTACATATAACTTTGCTGTTTGTGTCGATGACCATCTGATGGGCATGACTCACGTACTGCGTGCGGAAGAGCATCTTTCCAACACTCCGAAGCAGCTGCTGGTTTACGAAGCACTGGGCTGGGAGCCGCCTAAGTTCGGTCATATGCCGATGATTCTGGCTATGGACCGTTCCAAGCTGAGCAAACGCCACGGCGCAACCTCTGTTGAAGAATTCCGCAGCCAAGGCTATCTGCCGGAAGCTATCATCAACTACCTGACTCTGCTTGGCTGGGGCCCCGGCGATGAACGCGAAATCTTCACTCTGGAAGAAACCGTTAAGCTGTTTGAGCTGGAGCAGATGAGCAAAAAGGCTGCTATTTATGACACCAAAAAGCTCACCTGGATGAACGGCCAATATCTGTCCGAGCTGCCGCTGGAAAAAATTCTGCCGGATGCTAAGCCCTTCTTCGTTAAAGACGGTCTGGTAACCGAAGAATGGTTCAACGATGCTGCCAACGAAGCATACTTTGAAAAGCTCGTAGACGTTGTACGTGTACGCGTTAAAACTCTGCAGGAGGTTGCTGATGCTTCCACCTACTTCTTCAAGGATGTTGAAGAATATGATGAAAAGGGTGTTGCTAAGCACTTTAAAGCAGAAAATATTCCTGTACTGGAGCAATGCATTGCAGCAATTAAGGCTGATGATGTATATGACTTGGCTTCTACCGAAGCAGCCTACAACAAGATTGCTGCCGACAACGGCCTGGCTCTGGGCAAGGTTATCCATCCGACTCGTCTGGCTCTGACCGGACGCACCGTAAGCCCCGGCATGTTTGACGTTATGGTTCTGCTGGGCAAGGAAAGAACTTTGGCACGTCTGGAAAAGGCTGTTGAGTTCATTAAAAGTTTATGATTGTAAAATAGCGATTGGCGGCTGGTTTTAGCGCGATTGCTTTAATTAAGCAGGAGGGCTTTTCTTCCTGCTTAATTTTTACCAAGAGATTCAAGGCTTGGGCAATGTTTTTGGAAAGGAGCTGCAGGCTATGAAAATCCTGTTGACAACATTATTGTGCTTATGTTTATCTCTGCCGGTATTGGCAGATCAGCAGACTACGGTGCTTACCGAACAGACCTCTGTCGGCAAGGCAACGGCAACGCTGCCCTATATCGACGGCAGTAATTCCGCAGAGCTGGAAAAACAGGCCAACGCTATGGTGCGCGACGCTGCAGCTAAGCTGGTCAAGGAGGTAGGCGGTCAGGGCAGTGTAACCTATAAGGTGATGCTGAACCGTCCGAGCCTGGTAAGCCTGCTGCTGGAGGCAGACAACGGCGGACGCAAGGCGTACACCGGACTGAATCTTGACCTGACAACCGGCAAGGAGTTCGAGGTTACGGATTTCTTTGTCGATAATGATAATGTAAAGGCTGCTTTGGGCAATTATGATAATGTGCTCTTCGGTGAAGATGGCTTGTTTGTGCGCAGCAAGAAAAATGCTGCCTACAGCAGCTTTGTACCCTACAGGGATGTTGTTACCTCTCTGCGTATCGGCGAAGCGGGACGCTTGCTGCAGCTGGCGAAAATTACCGATAAGGCTGCAGGCAAAACACTGCGTCTGCCTGCAAGCGGACTGATGGCGCTGAAGCTGGACAGCAATCCTTCCACCGGCTACGGCTGGCAATTCAGCTGCAGCTCACCGGCAGTAAGCAAGGTAGGCAGCTCGTTTACCATTCCGCGCGGTGACGAGGAAAGAATGGGTGCGCCCGGCGTTGAAATTCTGGTGCTGGCGGTTACCAAGCCCGGTACCTACAATATCCGCATGGATTACAAGCGCTCCTGGGAAAAAATGAGCCTGCAAAGCTTTAACTTTACCGTTATCGCAGAATAAGCTAGAGGATGTGTTTATGGAAAAAGCATCAGTTTCTGTAAAAATATATAATAGTACCTATGCATTAACGACCTCTGCTTCCGAAGAACAGGTGCTGAAAATAGCAGCAGAGGTAGACAGAAGAATGCAGGAGCTGGCAGAAAGCAAAAAGCTGCTGCAGACAGATAAAATCGCCATCTGGACGGCGCTCGATCTGGCTGCAGACAGACTGGAGCTGCAGGAAAAATGCGTTGCTCTGAAACAGGAAATGCAGCAGCAATCTGTGGCAGCGGAGCAAAAAATGCAGGAAAAATGCGCTGCGATGGAGCAGGAGCTGCAGCAAAAGTGCGCAGCAGCGGAGCAGAAAATGCAGGAAAAATATGCTGCGCTCGAGCAGGAAATGCAGCAAAGAAATGCTGTGCTGGCAGAAGAACTGCAAAGCCTGCAGGCCAGATATGACAGACTGCTGGCAGCAGTGCGTGAAAGGTAGATAACATATGGAAAAGAAAACAATAGAACTGCTTGCTCCCGCAGGCAGCTGGGAA
>CAKQHU010000068.1 GCA_934234275.1 uncultured Phascolarctobacterium sp. | reverse complement strand
TATTGCCGGGAATTTCCGGTTCAACTAAAACTATATGCATTTTACTGAATGCCTCCTCAGCTGACTGCTGCGCAGTCATTAATTTATTTTTTCTCCTGCAGTATTTCGGAAACTCTCTGCTTCATACTGCGTTTCTTTTTATTCTTGTTATTCTTTTCCTTAACCGGTTCGGCCGGTGCAGGCTTAATCTCCTCCACAGGCTGCTGTGCCAGGATTTTCTGATATGTAGCCATAATCTTTTCGCAATACAGCGAGCCCATTGCCCAGGTGCCGTTCAAACCGTACCAGGTGTTGACAACACCGCGCTCCAGGCGGATATTATGCGCCAGATCGTAGCGCGGATCAACAATATCAGTTGAAGGGCGCTTCGTCTGCGTATAAGCCAGCAGATGCTGGATATGTGCACGCACTCCCAGCTGCGGCGTTGCAAAGGACGCACCGCGCACACCGCCGCCGATAGTACCGAGACCGCAAAAATTATTCTGATGATGCAGCACATCACCGCCATAACGGTAAGCACCTGTTTCTACCAACGATTGCGCCAGAGCAAGGTCGGGACGCACGTTTTCACGCTTGGCCTCCTGCCAGTACAGCTCAACCAGCTCCTCTACCGGGCAGGCCAGCTTCACAGCCGGATTAGCCGCCAAAATATAGGCAATAGCCTGCGCCTTGCTGGCAATCGCCTCACCATAAATAGCGATATTACGGTAATCGTCCGGCAGCTGAGTACCGGAAAAATAGAACTTGCCGTCCTTCTCCTGCAGCAGCGACGGACGCGGAGCAGCAGGAACATTTATCGTACCGGCAGGCGGTTTAGTCACCGGCTTGGTAGAAACAACGATTTTGTCCTTCTCCTGAGTTATCTGAACAGCACGCTGCTTTTTATTCAGCAGCTTTTTATCCTTTTTATCAGCGATAATGGTCTGCTTAGAGGCCGGCGCTTCATCAGCGACCTCGCGCACGGTTGCCGCACACACGCCGGCGTACAGCGACAGTCCCAGCAGAACACACGCAAAAGTAAATTTTTTATATTTCATAGCGCATTACTCCTATATATATCACGCTATCAATTTTACCGCACCTGAGGCAAAATTGTAAAGTTTTTCCCACCCCTGCAGTGAGGAATTCACAAAAAAGTAGATTTAAGCTATAATATTTATAAGATAACAGTCAAGCGCTATCTTATTTAATATAAAGTAGCAATCAGCTTGTCAAATTAAGGAGGGAAAATTATGTCCGCAAAATTCCATTTTATCAACCATGCCTGCTTTATTCTGGAAAAAAATAATTCCGCTATTATCTTCGACCCGTATCTGGACGATAATCCGGAAGGACTCACCGCCAAAGACATTAAGGTTGATTATATTTTCGTCAGCCACGGTCACTTCGACCATTTGGGCAGTGCCTTTGAAATCGCCAAAAATTGTGACGCTACCATCATCTCCACTGCCGAAATCTGCGGTCTGGCGCAGGATGCCGGCTGCAAAGCACACGCTATGCATCTTGGCGGCACCTTTAAGTTTCCCTTCGGCAAGGTTCGCCTGACACTGGCCTTCCACGGCAGCGGCGTTCCCGGCGGTCACGCCTGCGGTATCGTCATCGATTTCTACGGCACTAAGCTGTACTTCGCCGGTGACACCGCACTCTTCAGCGATATGCAGCTGCTGCCCAAGCTCGATGCTTTTGAATACGCAGTGCTTCCCATCGGCGGCAACTTCACCATGGACCCCAATGATGCGCTTATCGCCTGCAAGCTGCTGCAGGCAAAATACGTTATCCCCGTACATTACAACACTTGGCCGCCCATCGCTCAGGACGTGGAAGCCTTCAAGGCTGCCGTTGAGGACGAAACCGACAGCAAGGTGCTCATTGTAAAACCGGGCCATACTATTGATATCGATTAAAAATTAAAACTTCAAAAACTTACGCCACGAAGCGTTCTTATTCACGTCGCAGTTGCCGCAATTGTTGCACTGCGACGTTGTTTTTTCTCCGAAATATTCCAGCAGTACCTTGCGCAGACACATGGACGTATTGCAGTAGTTGGTCATTTTGCTCAGCAGCTGCAGCTCGTGCTCCTTCCAGGTCAAATCCGGCTGATCGTGGCCGATAAGATAGGTGTTGACCGCAATATCCGCCTTATCGTAAAGCAGCAGACATTCCGCAGGCAGGCCGTCACGCCCTGCGCGCCCTGCCTCCTGATAGTAGCTTTCGATATCCTTGGGCATATTATAATGCACCACAAAGCGTACATCAGGCTTATCAATGCCCATACCGAAGGCATTGGTTGCCACAATCAGCGGCACGCTGCCGCCGACGAAGGCGTTCTGGTTCTCACGCCGCTCCTCCGGCGTCAGGCCCGCGTGATAGCGCAAGGCACTGAAGCCCTGGCGCCGCAAAAGCTGCGTCACGCTTTCCACCTTGTTGCGCGTAGCACAGTAAACTACGCCGCAATCCTTTTTATGCTTGCGCATAAACTCCAACAGCGAGCGCTCCTTATCCTGCGTGCGCTGCACGGCAAAATGCAGATTAGGCCTGTCAAAGCCCGTCACCACAATTTTCGCCTCCGGAATGCCCAGGCGTTTGATAATATCGCGGCGCACATCCGGCGTAGCCGTAGCAGTAAAGGCTGCCACCAGCGGCTTCGTCGGCAAGGCCTGAATAAAATCAGGAATATTATAATACTCCTTGCGGAAGCTGTGTCCCCACTGCGATACGCAGTGCGCCTCGTCCACCGCCACCATCGTAATGTAAGCCTGACGGGCAAAATCAATAAACTGCTGGTTGACCAATCGCTCCGGTGCCACATACAAAAATTTGCACTGCTTATTAAGCGCAGCATGCAGCACTCTGCCGTACTCGTTGCTGCTCATGCTGCTGTCCAGATAAGCGGCCGGAATACCGCGGGCCGTCAGCGCCTCCGCCTGATCCTTCATCAGCGATATCAGCGGCGAAATAACCAGCGTCACACCCTTCAGCAGCAGCGAAGGCAGCTGAAAGCAGATGCTCTTGCCTGCACCCGTAGGCAGCACTGCCAAAACAGGCTGCCCGTGTAATATTTCACTTATAATTTCTTCCTGCCCCGTGCGAAAGCTGCTGTAGCCATAAAAATGCTGCAGCGCGCGGTGCAGAAAATCACTGTCTATAATACGTGCCATAAAGCTCCCTTGCTTCGAATAATTTATATTGTAAAAAGTATAGCATATAAGCACTTTTATTTGACATACTCACCACGCCTAAAGGCGGGGGATTCTGGGATGATAGCGAGCCTTGCCTACTAGATGCAGGTCTTACGAGCTCTCTCCACAATGGTTGATGCCCCAACCATATAGACACACTTATCCGAGGGGGATTCTTTCACCTTCGGTCTTTATGTTTATGGCTGCATTCGTATCTCGATTATGCTTTGTATTGCAGCTAGGACAAATCCAACTGCGGACTTTCAAGTCTTTCGTTTCTTTGTTTCGATAGCCACAATGACTACATAGCTGGCTAGATGGATAGAATTTATCTACTTCTACGACGCTTGCACCCGTTCTGCTTGCTAAATACTTTAACTTTTGTACAAAGTCTGCAAAAGCCAGATCGGAGATTTTTCTTCCGAAACGCTTTTGCATATCCTTTAGATTTAAATCTTCCAACGCTACAAGTGCATATTCTCCAACAATTTGTTGTGCCGTTTTCCAGTGGAAATCACTACGCTGATTTGCAACTCGTTTATGTAGTCTGGCAAGCTCTAACCTAGCTTTTCTACGATTATTTGAGCCTTTTTTCTTCCTGGACAGGTTGCGGTTAGCTTTAGCAATCGACTTTGCATTTTCCTTGAAAAACAATGGTGATACAATGTTTTTTTCGTCTGACGCACATAGAAATGTTTTGAGTCCGAAGTCGTAGCCGACGCTTTTACCTGTTCTTGCCAGTACTTCGTTCTCCTTTGTGTCGGATACGAAATAGATGTATATATCCCCTAATGCGTCTCGTTTAATGGTGACCGTTTTCACTGTACCTTCTATTTCACGAGACTTGAAATAGCGATACTTCTGCTTTGCTATCTCAAGGATATTACCACTACAGAGCTTCCAACCTGCCTGTTTCAACGTGTAGGACTTATATTTTCTCACCTTCTTAAACGATGGTGGCGCTGTGCGGATATTGTGTTTCAAATTTCTAAAAAACAGTTTGTATGCTCTATCTATGCGGTCGGTTATATCCTGTACCGCTTGCGAGCCTATCTCTTTGATATAGCCGAATTTAGGTAGCTTATTAAGCTTTGTCAGGTGCTTTTGTAGCTGATATTTATTGAGCGATTTTCCATACAGAGAATAGTATCTCTTATGAAGTGCAATACAATGATTATAGATGAGTCCTGCTGCACTAATTTGTCTATGGAGTTTTTTATTTTTATTCGCTCTATACAGCTTAAAGCAATAGGTTTTCATCTCTTGCACCTCCTTACTTTATTTTCTGATTCTCTATATACTGCTTAATAACAGATAATGAAGCCCCAGCAACGGTTGAACAAAAACTGATTAAGACTTTTCGTCTGTATTTAGGACTCCAAACAACATGATATTTGCACGAGTACACTATGTTGTTATTGGATTTGTATGTTGTTTTTACCATATTTAAAGTATAGCAAAAAGATTAGATGGATTGCAAGTATCTATAAATCAAACTGCTCAGCTTCCAACACTTGAGTGAAGGTCGCTGGACACGCCTTGTATCCCCATGCCTAAAGGCAGGGGCTTTACGGCGTTTTATGTAAAATAACTTTCGTTTTTTCTATGATCAGCTAATAAAAAACAGGTACAGCCTAAGCTGTACCTGAATTTGTTACTTCAAGCGTCTAATTAGTGTTTACGTGCGTTGAAGCATTCGCGGCAGTAAACCGGACGATCGCTGGGTTTGAACGGTACCATGGTCTCTTTGCCACATTCAGCGCAAACTGCGGGGAACATTTCGCGTTGCGGACGGTCGTTTTGTACGCCCATGCGTTGTTTGCGTGCTTGACGGCAAGCCGGGCAGCGGCGCGGTTCGTTAGTGAAGCCTTTTTCTTCGTAGAACTCTTGCTCGGAAGCAGTGAATACGAATTCGTTGCCGCACTCGCAGCAGGTTAAAGTCTTGTCTTCTTTCATTGTTTAATCACTCCTAATCATAGATAGAACATACCCCAAAGAACGCATTAAGATGTTTACCTTGGCTTCCCCATGTCATCTATGATAGAAGAAGTTAGGAACTTAAACGGACCACTGAGATACACCACTTACAGTATATAGTAAGCGCCTGTAAAAGTCAATCTTAGTTTATCAAAAATGCGTAAATTCTTTAATAAGAAACTTTTCATTTCTCAACATATCCCAAAATCCGCTTATTAACAGTGCTCACGGTAAAAGCTTGCGGGTAAAATTAATGGTGCAGCACCAATAATTTTACAGCAAAAACTATGACCGTCTTTTTTTGCCGCTTTATAGAAAAACCGCGACAGCTTTTCAGCTCTGCGCGGTTTTCGAACTTCAATTTTTATTTATGCAGCCAGTTTACAGATTTTCCCTGCTCTCTGGCAAAGTGAGCATCATTGATGGTTTCGGCAATGATATTGCCCTGCCAGTCATTCAGCGTGCTGACAGAAACATTATGCACGCTCAGCTTCCACAGGTTGTTCAGCGGGATGTCCAAAAGCAGGCACAGCTGCACGCGGATAATACCGCCGTGTGAGATGATGGCGATATTTTTATCGTGGCCTTCACGCTCGAAGATATAGTCAAAGGCCGCCTGACAACGACGCGCTACATCATGAAAGCTTTCGCCCTGCGGCGGAATCCATTCGCCCGGACGCGTCAGGAAATCATCCATCTCCTTAGGCCAGCGGCGGCTGATTTCCGCATATTCCAGGCCCTCCCAGGCACCGAAGCTTACCTCCTGCAGTAAATCCAGCGGCTGGTAGGACATATTTTTGCTCATAGCCAGCGGTGCTGCCGTCATGCAGGCACGCAGCATAGAGCTGCAGTAAATCTTATCGACCGGCAGATGTTGCATATAGGCAGCCAGCTTCTCGGACTGCTCCAGACCTTTGGCGTTCAGCGGCATGTTGATGCGTCCCTGAAAGCGGTGTCCTTTGTTGCTGTCCGTTTCACCGTGACGAATTAAATATATTTTACCCATTAAGCCTTCGCCCCTTTTTTAGATTGCTCTGCCAAGGAAAACTCCTTCATCTCCGCATGTACGCCTGCTTCCTCAAAGGTTTCCATTTCCTTGTAGGCCTTGATGCCGGCATTGAACAGCGTAAAGCAGACAGCAGCGCCCTCACCGGCACCGTCGGGAATGTTCAGGCGCAACGGCGCGGTAAGTCCCAGCTCCTGCAGGCATTCTTCTGCACCCGGCTCTGTGGAAACATGACCGGCAAAGCAGTAATCCAGCACTGCAGGTGCCATTTCCGCCGCCTTTTTGGCAGCCTTGCAGACAGCAACGCCGTCCAGCATTACCGGCACCTTCATCGCTGCAGCCTGCAACAAAGCACCAGTCATTGCAGTGCGCACCATCTCATTATCAGGCTTGGAAAGACAGCCGAAGCCCAACAGCTCCAGTCCCTTCTCGTGTACCAGCTCCTGCACCAGGGCAGCGCCCTCCTCCAGAGCGTCAGCCTCCTCCTCCGAGGTTACGAGCAGAGCCACAGCCTTCGCACCGGTTTCTGCAGCAAGCACATTTACCGGCCATTGGGCGTGCATAATTTTTTCGGCCTGGGCAGCCTCTTCGATACCGCACCACACCAGCAAATCGCGTTTAGGATAATCTAAATCCTCTTTTTCATAAATGCCCTTGATACCGCAATAGCGCGAGGTCATTTTTTCCAGCTTGGCCAGACTGCCGACCGGCTTAATCAGATTATCAAAGCGTGTCTGCGCCAGCTTCATACAGCCTCTGTCCGCAGGTACAATCTTTTGGATTATTTCTTCTATATGCATAGCATTTTTCCTTTCTTTCTCTTTAGAATTAGACAAAATATTGCCGGGGAAATATATCAGATTATATAGGTTGCGAGCATCAGGTAAACCACAACGCCGCATTCCGTCAAAAAGCCGTAGGTATCACCGGTAAGACCGCCCAGCTGACCGCTGAGGAAATGCGCAATGCCCTGGCAGATAACGAAGGCCGCTATCGCCGTATACAGATACGGCAGGCCGCAGGCTGCCACCAGCGCCAGACAGAGTGCAAAGGCAATATAGGTATACATCGGCTTGGCATAAGCCTTAAACATATGACCGATACCGGTTTTACGTGCATACTTGTAGTTGACGATGTAGGTAACCATAAAGGTGCGCGTTGCTACAAAAACCGCAACCAGAGCAAACGA
>CAKQHU010000067.1 GCA_934234275.1 uncultured Phascolarctobacterium sp. | reverse complement strand
GTAACAAAGACAACGATTTTGCCGCAATTACGTGCTGCTGCCAGCACCTTGTCAATTTCATCAAATACTACCTGACAACGCTCAAGGAATTCACCCTCCGGCGCATCCTTGCCGTAAAGCAGGTTACACATATAAACAGTCAGGCAGTCAAACAGAACCGCTCCTGTTTCCGCTGACAGCGCTTCCAGCGTGCGCTCGGCATGATAGGGCGCTTCGTGATTAATCCAACGCGCATCACGACGCTCACGATGCAGACGTACGCGCTCCGCCATTTCCTCATCTAAGATTTCTGCCGTAGCAACGTAATCGCATTTGGGAGAATAATGCAATACATAGCGTTCAGCGAATTCGCTTTTGCCGCTGCGGGCTCCGCCGGTAACCATAATAATTTTTCCAGGCATATTTCAACCTCCCTTCGTTTTTGTAAGCTGCATGCTTTTTATTTTATGCATATATGAAAAAAGCTCCCTTGCGGGAGATTCACAAAATGCAGCTGCAGCCAAAAATTCTATATTTACGCATACCAAAGCCAGCCTATCTCCCGTAGGCTCCAAGCTTCGTAACAGGCAGGTCTCCTGGCTTAGCTTCATCGCCCTCAGCGCCTTCCCAACTTGCGTCAGTGACATAATTGCCTGGGCTCCGCTTACAGTAGCGGGACTGCTCCGGATTCTCACCGGCATTCCCTTTTCAGCACCGGCCTAAACCGGCGCACCTGTCAAAAAAATTCCAAGTATATATATTCGACAGCAATTCCTATAATCCTGCTAAGGCGCAAAAAAAGAGCTGCCTAAGCAGCTCTTTCAGGAATTTCGTTATTTTGCGTAATCAACAGCACGGGTTTCGCGGATGATAACAACCTTGATCTGACCGGGATATTCCATTTCAGCTTCAATCTTCTTGGAGATATCGCGTGCCAGAAGCACAGCGGAAGCATCATCGATAACATCCGGCTTAACCATAATGCGGATTTCGCGGCCAGCCTGTACGGCATAGCATTTTTCAACGCCCTCAAAGGACTCAGAAATTTCTTCCAATCGAGTTAAGCGCTTCAGGTAGCTTTCCAGAGTTTCGCGTCTTGCACCCGGGCGGGCTGCAGATACTGCGTCAGCGGCAGATACCAGAACAGCTTCAACACTCTTAGGCTCGCAGTCACCATGATGCGCCAGAATAGCATTGACAATCAGGTCGGACTCACGGAACTTCTTGGCAATTTCGCCGCCGATTTCAACGTGAGATCCTTCCATTTCATGGTCAATAGCCTTGCCGATATCATGCAGCAGGCCGGCACGTTTTGCCAGAACAACGTCAACACCGAGCTCAGAAGCCATTACACCTGCCAGATTAGCAACCTCAACAGAATGGTTCAGGACATTCTGACCATAGCTGGTACGATATTTCAGGCGGCCCAGCAGCTTAATCAGTTCGGGATGCAGGCCATGCACACCGACAGCAAAGGTAGCCTGTTCGCCGGCTTCCTTAATCTTCTGCTCAACCTCTTTTTGTGCCTTTTCAACCATTTCCTCAATGCGGGACGGATGAATACGGCCGTCATTAATCAATTTTTCCAGAGCGATACGGGCAACCTCGCGGCGTACCGGATCGAAGCCGGAAATAATAACAGCCTCCGGAGTATCATCGATAATCAAATCGATGCCGGTAAGGGTTTCCAGGGTGCGGATGTTACGGCCTTCACGACCGATAATGCGGCCCTTCATTTCATCGTTAGGCAGGCCTACTACAGAAACGGTGGTTTCCGCTACATGGTCTGCTGCACAACGCTGAATTGCCAGGGAGATAATCTCTCTTGCCTTGCGGTCTGCCTCATCCTTAGCCTGTTGCTCCAAATCCTTAACCATCATAGCAGATTCATGCTTAACCTCCTCCTCGAGGGATTGCAGCAGCTCTTGCTTTGCTTCATCACTGGTCAGACCAGAAATACGCTCCAGTTCAACCTGACGTTTTTCCAGCATTGCATCAGCCTTCTCCTGAGCAGCGTTCAGGCGCTGTTCCTTAGAAGCCAGCTTTTCTTCTTTGCGTTCGAAGGATTCGATTTTACGGTCCAGGTTTTCTTCTTTTTGCAGCAGACGACGCTCCTGACGCTGCAGGTCATTACGTCTGTCTTTATTTTCACGCTCCATATCGGAACGCAGACGATGGATTTCTTCTTTAGCCTCCATCATAATTTCTTTGCGTTTTGCTTCGCCGGTCTGCTCCGCATCCTGTACAATACGGATAGCCTGCTCTTCTGCAGTAGCAATTTTACCTTCGGCAACATTTTTGCGAACCAGATAACCTACCGCACCGCCGGCCAGACCAACTACAACAGCTGTACCGATAATTTCTAAAATCGTCCTCACCTCCTAAATGTAGATTTTTCCAAGATTTTTTTGCATAGTAACAGCAGGCGCCTGTTTGCGTCTGCTATAGATGTCCTTATTCCGTTGAATCTATAATAAAATATGTATTATCTATTCTGAAATAGGGCAAAAAATAAGGCAACAGCTTTACGCGTCGCCTCGTGAAAATCGTTGATATTAACACGATTGGATAACTACATTATAGATTATATTTAACAAAATTGTCAAGTTTAACCGCTACATATTGTCTGAAAAATGCAATTTACCCAATATAATGTGCACATATCTTGATGAAAAGCCGCGAGCCGCCATAAAGCGTCCCGCAGCCGCATATATTTTTTTGTTATCTGTTTCTGCTGTTAGCTTGCGCTGATTGCGCTGCACGAAAAGCTGCGCCGCATTCTCCGCCTGCACTTCTTCAATGTCAGGCGTAAAGCGTTCCATAATTTCCGCAGCCACGTCCGGGCGTATGCCGCGCTTGGTCAGCTCCAGCTGCAGATGCTGCCTGCCGTAATAGCGTTTGGCCAGCCATGCCTCATACACCCTTTGGGCGTAACGCTCCTCATTCAGCAGGCCATAATCCTCCAGCTTGGCCACCGCCTCCAACGCCTGTGCCTTAGTGGCACCCTTGCGCTGCAAGCGCTCCACCATATCCTTATGACTGTAATCACGGTAAGACAATAAATCCAGCGCGCAGTCATAAACCTGCTGCGCGCCGGTAAAGCCTTCTTCCTTTTTCTTATTCCTTAAAGATCGACTCCACATCCTGCAACGGCTCCTCAGATGCTTCCTTATTATCGCTCTTGGCAATCGTCACTGCGCGGATTTTAGCTTCGATTTCTTGGGCAATTTCCGGATTCTCACGCAAAAAGTCTTTAACCTTTTCCTTGCCCTGTCCTAAACGGATATCACCGTAGGAATACCAGGCACCGCTCTTGTTGATGATATCAAGATCTGCGCCCAGATCAACAAGGCAGCCTTCATGAGAAATGCCTTTGCCATACATAATATCGAACTCAGCCTGTCTGAACGGAGGTGCTACTTTATTCTTGACAACCTTAACGCGGGTACGGCTGCCGATAACATCGTTGCCATTTTTAAGCGTGTCGATACGACGTACATCCATACGGACGGTAGAGTAGAATTTAAGTGCGCGGCCACCGGTAGTGGTTTCCGGATTACCGAACATAACGCCAACTTTTTCACGGATCTGGTTGATGAAAATAGTAGCACATTTGGATTTGGAAATCAGACCTGTCAGCTTACGCAGAGCCTGGCTCATCAGACGTGCCTGCAGGCCTACGTGGGAATCACCCATTTCGCCTTCGATTTCGGCACGCGGAACCAAAGCGGCAACGGAGTCGATAACGATAATATCGATAGCGCCGCTGCGTACCAAGGCATCGGCAATTTCCAATGCCTGTTCGCCGTTATCCGGCTGAGAAATCAGCAAATCGTCAATATCTACACCCAGATGACGGGCATATTCCGGATCCAGTGCATGCTCCGCATCGATAAATGCCGCATAACCGCCCATCTTCTGAGCTTCGGCAATCATATGCAGGGCAACGGTAGTTTTACCGGAAGATTCGGGACCGTAAATCTCAATAACACGTCCGCGCGGAATACCGCCGACACCAAGAGCAATATCCAGGGATAAAGCGCCTGTAGGGATAACCTCTATATTCATTTTGGCACTTGCTTCGCCCAGCATCATAATGCTGCCCTTGCCAAAATCCTTTTCAATCTGGTGCATCGCCATGTCTAAAGCTTTCTTTTTATCTGCGTCCATTTGCTTGCCTCCTAATATATAAATTTAAAATTCATCGATTCACTGCCTTTATTATACAAACAAAAGTTTCGTTTGTCAAGAGAAGTTTTGTTATTTAATATTCTGTTTAGCAGCTTCCATCTGTGCCTGCTTTTCCTTTTCTTCCAGCAGGTGCTTGATTTCATCCTGAGTATATTCATAGGTGCTGTTGCAGAATTCGCAGTGTGCTTCCGTAGTTTTGTCCTGCGCCAGCTCCTCCAGAGATTTCATATCAAGGCTGCCCAGAGCCGCCAAAATGCGCTCACGGCTGCAGCGGCATTTGAAGCTCAGGGGAATGGTTTCTTTAATGTCAACATCCAGACCGCGGCCGAGAATTTCAATCATCTTTTGCGGAGTATAACCGATTTCCAGCAGCTGGGTTACATACGGAGTCAGGTTAACGTTGTTTTCCAGCTTTTCCAGAACCTCGTCGGTGCAGCCCGGCATAGCCTGAATGAAGAAGCCGCCGGATGCGGTTACGTTGCCGTCTTTGTCAACCAATACGCCCAGAGCAACGCTTGTCGGTGTCTGTTCGGATACATAGAGGTATTTGGTCAGGTCGCTGGCGATTTCGCCGTCCTGCAGCTCGCAGTAGCCGGTGAAGGGTTCTGCATTCTGCAGATAACGCGTTACGATAATATTGCCCGCGCCGATGCCGCCGCCGACATCCAGCTTGCCGTTTTTCAAGGGTAAAAATGCATCGTGGTTTTCTACATAACCGCGCACGGTGCTGCCTTCGGCATCTGCTACTACCTCGCCCAGAGGACCGTCGCCCTTCAGACGCAGGCTGATGCGCTCATTATCCTTCATGGTTGCGGCCAGCAGCAGCGCACCGTTCATCGCACGTCCCAGAGCAGCGCTTGCCAGATGGGAGCAGCCGTGCTTTTTAGCTGCCTCCTGTACCAGATTAGTAGTGCATAATGCATAAATACGTACACCGTCGGCCGTAGCCTTTGTCAAAACATCTTCCATAATATCTGCCTCACAATCCTGCCTTACGGCAAAAATTTTACTTGCTTAATAAAACAAGCCCACTAAACTACTGCTAGCGGGCTTGCAAATTTCATGCATGGGGAACAGCCTGTTATCAGCTCTTCCACAATGTCAATTATAAATCATAATAGTCAAAAAGGCAAGCGGTGAAAATGTTACATTTCTTTGAAGAGATTTACCATTTCCATGGCGGTCATTGCGCAGTCTACGCCCTTGTTGCCGGCCTTGGTGCCAGCACGTTCTACAGCCTGCTGGATGTTTTCGGTGGTGAGTACGCCGAAGGCTACAGGTACGCCGGTTTGCATGCTTACCTGAGCGATGCCTTTGGAGGCTTCAGCGCATACATAGTCGAAATGCGGGGTTGCGCCGCGGATTACTGCGCCTAAGCAGACTACTGCGTCGTATTTGCCGCTTTCTGCGAGTTTTTTTGCTGCCATGGGGATTTCGAAGGCGCCCGGTACCCAGGCTACGGTGAGGTCTTCGTCAGCTGCTTCGTGGCGGATCAGGCAGTCGATGCAGCCGCTGAGGAGTTTGCTGGTGATGAATTCGTTGAAGCGGGCTACGACGATGGCGATTTTCATGTTTTTGGCGGTGAGTTTTCCTTCTAAGGTTTTCATTGGTTATTCCTCCTAAAAATTCGTTATATGTTGGACATTATTTTTCACTTGTAAGTATGGCTTGCGGTATTGATACTTTTTGCCCAGGGCGGCAAAAAGTATCCAAAAAACGCCCTTATGTGCTGCTTCGCCGGATTCCGGCGACTAGATTCGCAGAATTTTTCACGTCGCTGATTTTTGTGTGACGTGCTTCCTGTTGGTTACGTCAACACTCCAGCGAAAAATTCCTGTGCCTGTCCGTTGCAAACGCGGTTCGCAGAACATCGGTGTTCTTGCGGGTCCGTCGTCCGTTCCGGTCTGCGCAGCGCCTAGGGTGGTGTGCTGTTTGTTAGGGCCTAGTTTTAGTGTTCAAAAAAACTGTAAGTAATCAATTTAATATCATTAAGCGAATAAAAATTTCAGCAAATTTTTCCTGAGCGTAAGGATATGTTAATTGCGACACCTGCACACAATTCTTTTATTTTCCGCAGTGGCAGCCACAGCCTTCGTGCAGCTTGTGGCCCATTTTCTCTTCTTTAACGTCGAGATAGTGTTCGTTGTATTCATTGGGCTCCATGATGATGGGCACACGGTCGGTGATGGTGATGCCATAACCGGAGAGGCCGATGCGTTTTGCGGGGTTGTTGGTAATCAGGCGGATGCTGGTGAGACCGAGGTCTGCCAGAATTTGTGCGCCCATGCCGTAATCACGCAGGTCGGGAGCAAAGCCCAGGCGAACGTTAGCCTCAACGGTATCAAGGCCCTGGTCCTGCAGTGCATAAGCACGGATTTTATTAGCCAGACCAATGCCGCGGCCCTCCTGACGCATATAAACGACAGCGCCGCAGCCTTCCTTTTCAATCATCTTCAATGCGGTTGCCAGCTGGTCGCCGCAGTCGCAGCGCAGGCTGCCGAAGGCATCACCGGTCAGGCACTCGCTGTGCACGCGCACGAGCACATCCTTTTTACCGGCAACATCACCCTTGACAATAGCAACATGGCAAAGATTATCCAAATCATTTTCATATGCAATAATGCGGAAATTGCCGTATTTAGTCGGCAGCGCAGCCTCAGCAGCACGATGCACCATTTTTTCATGTGCCTTACGATAAGCAACAAGCTCGGCAACAGTGATGAAAACGAGCTTATGCTTTTTAGCGAACTCGATTAAATCCGGAGTGCGCGCCATATGGCCGTCGTCATTCATAATCTCGCAGCAGATGCCCACGGGCTGCAGACCTGCCAGCTTACACAAATCTACAGTGGTTTCGGTGTGACCGGTACGCACCAGTACACCGCCCTTGCGTGCGCGCAACGGGAAAACGTGGCCCGGACGGCGGAAGTCGCTGGGCTGTGCGCCCGGTTCAGCGCATTTTTTCATGGTATATGCGCGCTCATAAGCGGAAATACCGGTGGTGGTGTCAACATGGTCAATAGAAACAGAGAAGGCTGTTTCGTGATTGTCGGTGTTGTGCGTTACCATAGCGCCGAACTGCAGCTTGTCCATAACCTCGCTGTCTGCCGGCATGCAGATAAGTCCGCGTGCTTCCTTAGCCATAAAGTTAATAGCTTCGGGAGTGCACAGCTCAGCTGCCATAATCAGGTCGCCTTCGTTTTCGCGGTCCTCGTCATCGGTTACCAGTACCATCTGACCTGCTTTAATCGC
>CAKQHU010000066.1 GCA_934234275.1 uncultured Phascolarctobacterium sp. | reverse complement strand
GAAGCAAAAGCTCGTAAAGACGCTGATGCAATGAACAGCTTCATGGCTGGTCTGGAAAAACAAGAGCGCGAAAACAACGACAAAAAATTGAGCGACAGAATCGATGCTGAAGCAAAAGCTCGTAAAGACGCTGATGCAATGAACAGCTTCATGGCTGGTCTGGAAAAACAAGAGCGCGAAAACAATGACAAAAAATTAGATGCTAAAATCGAGAAAGAAACCAAAGATCGCGAATTCGGTGAATTCAAACTGAACACCAAAATCGATGCAGAAGGTCAAGCTCGCGTTGAAAACGACAAGATTCTGAACGCTAAAATTGACAAAGAAACCAAAGATCGCGAAACTGCAGACAAGATTCTGAACTTGAAAGTTAATGCAGAAGGTCAAGCTCGTGTTGAAAACGACAAGATTCTGAACAACAAAATCGATGCTGAAACCGATGCTCGCGTAGATGCTGACAAAAAGCTGAACGCTAAAATCGACAGCAACGCAGCAAAAGTTCAAGAGCAGCTGGACGCTCAAAACAACAAAAACAAAGCACAAGATGAGTCCATTAAAGCAAACGGCGCAGCAATCAAAGCTAACAAAGATGCAATCGATGCTAACGCTGCAGCAATCAAAGCTAACAAAGCAGAAGCAGATGAGCAACACAAATATCTGAACAGCCGTGTTGAGCACAACTCTGATAGCATTCAAGCTAATGCTAATGCAATCGCTAACGAAACCCAAGCTCGCGTAGATGCTGACAAGAAATTAGATCAAAAAATCACTGATGAAGCAAAAGCTCGTGAAGATGCTGACAAAGCAGAAGCAAAAGCACGTGAAGACGCTGACAAAGCAGAAGCAAAAGCACGTGAAGACGCTGACAAAGCAGAAGCAAAAGCACGTGAAGACGCTGACAAAGCAGAAGCAGCAGCTCGTGAAGCAGCTGACAAAGCAGAAGCAAAAGCACGTGAAGACGCTGACAAAGCAGAAGCAGCAGCTCGTGAAGCAGCTGACAAAGTACTGGACGGCAAAATTGCTGACGAAGCAAAAACCCGTGCTGATGAAGATGCTCGCATCGAAGCTAAATTTGATGGCGAAGTTTCCCGTCTGGATGGCAGAATCAACCAACTGGATGCTCGTGTAGAAAAAGTTGGCGCTATGGCTGCTGCTATCGCTAACCTGCACACCATGGGTTATGATCCGGAAGCTCCGACCGAAATCGCTGTAGGCGTTGGCCAATATCGCGACAAGACCGGTATGGCTCTGGGTGCATTCCACTATCCTAACCGCGACTTCATGCTGAGCTTCAGCGTATCCACCGCTGGCGACGAATTCATGGGCGGCATTGGTGCAACCTGGAAATTCGGCCGTAAATCTCCGGAAGAACTGCGTCAAGCTGAAGCTGAAAAAGCTGCAAAAGCAAAACTGGCTAAAGCAGAAGCTGCTAAAAAAGCTGCAAAAGACGCTCGCGTAGCTGCTCAACAAAAGAGACATGCAGAAATGCTGGCTGCTCGCACCGGTAAATAATTTATCGTAAAATCCTATAATCAATAAGAGGGCAAGGGTGACTTTGCCCTCTTTTTGTTATATAATGGATATAATAAAATTGTTGATTATGCGAGGTGCAAAAAATGCGTTACATTAAGCTTTTGATAATGCTGATATTATTGAGTATTGCTGCCGTAGGCAACTGCCAGAACCTGCAGAAGGCAGGCGAAACCGATGTCGGCGTACTTTATGTGGATGTTGATTCGGTGCAGAGCCTGAGTAAAAGCGGACAGCTGTATCTGGCTGTGTTTGCGGAGGAGCAGTTCACAGACGCTGAATTTTTAAAGTCACTGCGCGAGGAGGAATCGTTGCAGAATGCTGTAAGTGCCATGTATTTATACCTTTTTAATAATAATGGTACGGAATATACTGTAGCGGCACATTATATAATTGATAAAGACGGCAATGTGTGCCTTGATATGGGCGGTGAAGCAGCAGTGCAGCAGACAAAGGGCAAAAAGGAAATCCTTAATGTATATACCAAAGCATTGGATGCATTAAACAAAAAGGTGCAGCAAAATAAATGGCTGCATAAATAAAAGCCTGCCGTAAAATTCGGAGCACGCAGAACCTGCGGGAGCAATGCTTGTTGCGGTTGAGCGCATGTGCCTGCGATTACAGAAAAAATTAGCAAAATTTTATATACTTTAAACTGACAGATTAAAAATGAAGCGTACATACGACTTGCAAGTATGTACGCTTTTTTATTGGCGTGATATAATAAATATATCAGCAAACGAAGCTGCTGATTTGTAAAAGAAAAGGGAAGTAAGATACACATGCGTAAATTAAAGTTTGTTTTTCAAATTATTATAGCCTTCATTGTGGCGCTGGCAGCGTACAGCGGCCTGTACCAGCCTAACGCCGAAAGCGTGCGCGCCGCAGTAAAAAACAACATGCCGCAGAGCATGCAACAGAAGCAGGACACAGGCGCAGCGCAGGGCCGACTGCGCATCAGCGTGCTGGATGTGGGGCAGGCAGATGCGATTTTGCTGCAGGACGGCAAGCGTAACATTATGATTGACGTGGGCAACGATGCCAAGGACAAGGTTGGCGACAGCGGCGGCAGGCAGGCGCTGATTAAGGCGCTGGATAAGGCCGGAGTCAACAGGATTAAGACTGTTTTTGTGACGCACCATCACCGTGACCATATGGGCAATATCATGTACGTGCGCGGTAAATACGGTGTCAGCAATATTTATGACAGCGGTTATGTGAACAACGGCTATAAAGCGTCCGTGGCGCTGAACAGTGATTTGCGCGCCGGCAGGTATAACGGACAGGCGCTGAAGGCCGGGGATAAGATTACGATTGACAAAAATTATTATATCGAGGTGCTGGCGCCGGGGGATTTCCTCAGCAAAAAGGACCTGAAGAATATGAATAACACCAGCCTGGTGCTGATGCTGCATTACGGCAGCTTTAAAATGCTGCTGACGGGTGATGCGGAGGCGCCGGTGGAGGATGCGCTGCAGCAAAAATACGGCACTGCGCTGCAGGCGGACGTGCTGAAGGTGGGCCATCACGGCAGCAAGACATCGTCCTATTGGCCGTTCATCAGCAAGGTTAAGCCTAAATACGCGCTCATCAGCTGCGGTGATTTTTCGATTTACAAGCATCCGAACAAGAACGTGGTGGGCAGCTTAACGCATCTTGGCGCAAAGGTGCTGACGACGCACGATCACGGCACGCTGACGGTAACAACGGATGGCAAGAGCTTTGATGTGCTGACGGAGCGGTAAAAATGGTGAATAAATTTGATTTGTAACGTAAAATGGGTTACAAGTCAAATTTGCGTAGAATTTATTTTAAAGCGTGTTTGAATGTACTGATGTAGTGATAAAGGGCTTGCGGTTGCCTAAAGAGCATAAGTGGGGTAGAATAGGGAATAGAAAAAAGAAGCGGAGGTTGGATTACTTATGGCTAGGAATTTATGGTCTAGGGACGAGATGATTTTGGCCTTAAATCTGTATTTAAAAATGCCATTTGGTAAAATGCATAAAACCAATCCTGAGGTAATCAGAGTTGCGAAGCTTATCGGCAGAACTCCTGATGCTGTTGCCTATAGGCTTGTGAACTACGCTTCCTGTGACCCGATGCTGAAGCAAAGAGGCGTTTCCGGCATGCAGCATGGTGGTCCTAAGTGCCAGCAGTATTGGGATGAATTTTCTCATGACAGAGAAAAGCTGATATATGAAAGTGAAGCTATTCTTGCGCGCTATGAGCAGTCAACAATCGAAGAAAAATATCAGCAGCAGTTACAGGATATCCCTGATTATCTTGTAGGTGCAGAAAAATTAAGCTTAACAAAGCAAAGAGTTAATCAAGATGTCTTTAGAAGCTTAGTTATGGCAAATTTCAATGGCAAGTGCGCACTTACTGGGATAGATATTCCTGAATTGCTGGTAGCAAGCCACATTATTCCTTGGGCGATGAATGAGAAAGAACGCTTAAATCCGAGCAATGGCATATGCTTATCTGCATTGTATGACAAGGCGTTTGATAAAGGCATTATCGCTTTTGATGAAAATAACAGAACTATATTCTCATCCAGATTGGAGAAAGCAATTACGCAGGAATATTACGTAAAGTATTTTTTGCCCATTAAAGGCAAAGAATTAGCTGTTCCAAGCAAATATAATATCGACAAAGCCTTTTTAGAATGGCACAGGGATTGCATATTTGAAAAAGCGTGAAATTGCGTCTGTTGTTGAGTAAATACTAGAGCATTGTAGTAAAGAAAAGGATAGGCAGAATATGAGCTTTGTAAGCAATGTTTATATTATCAAAACCCTTAGTACAGCTAAAGCATTAACACTGCAAGAAAGTCAGTCATATAGAGATATATCGGAAATGGATATTTGTAGCGATACATATTTTACTGCTTGCTTTGGCGAAGGTGCTTATGCTTGTATGGACGAGCTGCAGGACACGGAAGCTTTGGCGGAAGCAACTGAAAGATTTTATGATTTAGTTAATGTGCATGCTGATGCTACTGTATGTGAACTCAAAAATAATGTTATTGTCATTAAAAGAGGCTATCTTAAGCAGTACTTTGATAATAAAATAGCAGGCCTTAAGAATATTATAGATAAGGCTAGCGGTAAAGATTACTTGAAGGTCAAATATCAAATCAAAGATTATCTTGAAAGTATCGATGAGCATGTATATCCGACGCAAGACAGCAAAGGACATTTTATTCAGTCTGTAGATTCTTGGCTGGAGAATTATCTGGAAGCTGATAAAGATACTTATATACAGATTGTCGGACAGTTCTCGGTAAGAGGATGAAGACTTTAGACATAAAAAATCAACACCTGGAGGTACACCATGGAAAAACCAATAGTAAAAGACGAAGCCTTTTTGGCACAAAAATCCCAGCCTGCAACCTTTATGGATATTGCAGTAGCGCAGGATTTATTAGATACGCTTGCAGCTCATGCGGAGCGTTGCGTGGGCCTGGCAGCAAATATGATCGGCGTGCAGAAATGCGTCATCGCCGTAAATATCGGCCCCACGAATATTGCCATGCTGAACCCGGAGATTATCAAGCGCTCCGGCAAGTACATGACGGAGGAGGGCTGCCTGTCGCTGGAGGGTGAGCGTGCTGCAGTGCGCTACGAAAAAATCACGGTTGCCTATCAGGACATGCAGTTTAAAAAGTGCAAGCAGAGCTTCAGCGGCTTTACGGCGCAGATTATCCAGCACGAGATTGACCATTGCAATGGTATTATAATTTAAGCGCTGTGATTGTCCGAGAAGCTGAAAAGTGCTTGCTGAATTAAAAAGAATGTTAGAGCTTATCTTAGAAAATATCGTCACTGCTCCCGAAAGGCTTGGCCTGCCAACAGCGTATGCGGAGTCCGACGTGCTGCTTTACAGGCAGTACGGGCGCTACGATACGGTTGCCGTGCAGCGCGAGGGCAGGCAAATGTTAAAGCGTGCGGAAGCATTGCAGGCGGCGTATGATATCGCTGCATTGCCAAGGCTTGGCAAGCAATATACCGAGTGGAGCAAAAAGCTGCAGCAGCTAAAGTTCAAACGCCTGCTGCACGGTGAATTTGCTGCGGGCAAGGGTATTACGCTTTATGTGAACGCTATCAGGCAGGAATGTGCTGAGCATGGCTGGGATTACGCAGCCTATTATGATTCCGTGCTGGTGCATGAGCGTGTGCATCTGCTGCATTATCAGGCGGTGCTGGTGCACTTTGGCGCTGCCGGCGCAGCGGTGCAGAGTGCGGAGTACAAGCAGG
Source organism: uncultured Phascolarctobacterium sp. (assembly GCA_934234275.1). Lineage (GTDB taxonomy): Bacteria > Bacillota > Negativicutes > Acidaminococcales > Acidaminococcaceae > Phascolarctobacterium_A. The sequence goes on along the minus strand of CAKQHU010000066.1, from coordinate 1,642 downwards.
CGCAGCGCTATTGGTACGGCCGGCAGACGGAGGCGGCGCAGGCTGCCGTGGTCAAGGAAACGTTGGCAGAGTTTGCCCGTTGGCTGTGGTGTTTGCAGCAGGGGCAGCATAGTATAGCGCAGACGTTTTTGCAGACGCCCGAGGAGGCGCGGACGTGCATTCCGTACTATCCTTATGCAGGAGTGCGGGGACTGTGCGCGTTGCATGTAAGTTCGCCGCAGGCGGTAGTGCGGGCGTACAGCGAGCTGTGGCAGCTGTCGCTGACGAGCTGGCAGCAGGCGTATGCGCGGATAAAAGAGCTGTAGAGCAGTAAAATAGGCAAAAAAATAACAGCCCAATTCTCAAAGCATGAGTTTTGGGCTGTTTTCTTATGCAATTTTTAGGCGAAGCCAAGCATTAAGCCAATTTGTCTTACGATAAACGCCACGCACCAGGCCACAACAAGCTCATAACCCATAAGGCAGAGCGTGCTGGTATCGGAGTTCAGCTCGCGGCGGATGGTAGCCAGCGCTGCGACGCAGGGCGGATAGAGCAGGCAGAACACCAGGAAGGTGTAGGCCGTGAGCGGCGAAAAGAGGCTTGCCAGATCAGGCGCACCGCCGCTGCCGACTGCCAGCACGGAAAGCGTACTGATGACAACCTCTTTAGCGGTGATGCCGCAGATAAGCGAGGTTGTTGCCTGCCAGCTGCCGAAGCCGAGCGGCGCAAAAATAGGCGCTGCCAGCTTGCCGATGGAGGCGATAACGCTATCGGAGGCATCTACCATGTAAAAGCGGATGTCAAAGTTCTGCAGGAACCAGACGATGATGCTGACAAGGAAGATAACCGTGAAGGCCTTATGCAGAAAGTCTTTGGCCTTTTCCCACATATGCATGATGATGTTGCGCGCTGTCGGCAGACGGTAGGCAGGCAGCTCCATGACGAAGGGAACAGGCTTGCCGCGGAACACCAGGCTGTTGAGCAAAAAGCCGGAGAGAATAGCTACGCAGATGCCGGTGAGGTAGAGCGAAAGCATGACCAGACCGCCGTTATGCGGGAAGAAGGCGGCGATGAACATACCGTAGATAGGCAGCTTGGCGCTGCAGCTCATGAACGGTGTGAGCATGATGGTCATTTTGCGGTCGCGCTCACTGGCGAGGGTGCGCGAGGCCATGATGGCCGGCACGCTGCAGCCGAAGCCGATGATCATCGGCACGAAGGACGAACCGGAGAGGCCGATTTTACGCAGCATCTTATCCATAACGAAGGCGACACGCGCCATGTAACCGCTGTCCTCGAGCATTGAAAGGAAGAAGAACAGCGTAACGATGGTTGGCAGGAAGGAAAGCACGGCACCGACACCGGAGAAGATGCCGTCGATAATCAGCGAATGCATCGGCGGTGCAATATCCAGCACTGTGAGCGTGTTATCAACCGAAGCTGTTACAGCATCGATAACATTGCTGAGGATGTCGCTGAGAAAGGCGCCGATAACGTCAAAGGTGAGCCAGAAAACAAGGCCCATGATGATGATAAAAATAGGAATAGCATAGAATTTATGCGTCAGATAATGGTCGATTTTTACGGAGCGCAGCTGTGCTTCCGTATGCTTGGGCTTCTGCACGGTCTGCGCGCAGAGGTCCTCGATATAGGCATAGCGCAT
>CAKQHU010000065.1 GCA_934234275.1 uncultured Phascolarctobacterium sp. | reverse complement strand
TAGCGGTAGATTTTGTCATATGCCTCTTTTACCGCTGCATCCTGATATAAATACTGCGTAGCATCCTTTTGCAGCTTGTTCCAAAGCTTAACGCCCTCATCAAAGATAGTACGCTGACTGCCAAAGAAGTTTTCTACGTTCTCCATATCCTCCTTCATATCAAAAAGCTCATTCTGTTTATCAAGCACAGCCTGCAGCAAGGCTATATTATCACTGGCCTTTGCCAAAATGCTGTTGACCAGCTCCAGCGCCTCTTTTACCAATACCTCGTCAGGATACTTGCCGTTTTGGTATTCATGCTGGTATTCTCTGTATTTATTTTTCAATTCACCAAAGTGCATATTGATATAAACAACCAGGCCATCCTCATCACTCGGCACATCCATTCTGCCGAAGAAGTTGCCCAAGAAGCTGCTTACCTTGCGAATCATAGTAGCAGAAGCGGAAACCTTGACAGCTATTTGCATATTACCGGTAAAGCGTTTGGAACGCAACATATCCGGAAGATTTGTTTTATCCGTCATAATAACGACACCGCTATATTTTAAAACTACCTTCTGCTCATACATAAGCTGAGCAATAACAGCAGCAATATCAATCTCACGCCAGCCAAAAGGCAGTCCCTGGTACTTTGTCTGCAAATCCGAAACAGTAACAGGCTGCTTCATATCGAACTTCATTTTCAAAAAGCTCAGCATTTCCTCAGCTGCATCATTATTGATATCAAAACCGCCGCCTAAATGCGCACCCTTCTGGCCCAAAGCAATTGCTCTGATATCAGGATCTCCGTCAGGCTGATAATCCAGCATTGCATAATTTTTGAAAACAAAGCCTACCAGTTTTTGTAAAGCCTGGTCCAGCTTCGCCTTCATGTCACCGGTAAACTTCGTCAAATCAGCCGAAACATAGAAATTGGCACCCTCGATAGCTTTTTTCAGTGCCTCTGCGGCCTCCAGCTCATACTTATCCGCGCGCAGCTGATAATTGGACACAATGGCACGCATCGTTTCCGTCATATCATTGATATTATTCTTGTTTTTAAATGTACGGATTTTGAGTACCTGTTCCACCAAATCATAATAATTGGTTCTGCCAAGCTCAACCACAACCTTGTTATCACAGTTCAACATATATGCAGGATCAATGTCATAAACACTGGAGATAAACTGCAATACCATCTCATTACCACTTCTGCCTACAGCAACATCATCCACCTTGATGTCAAAATCAAAGTCCTTTTTGCCGCAGCGCACCTTATTGGATTTATAAATGTCCGTGATAATTTTGCCGATAGTGCTTAAAACCTTGTTTGATTCAACCGGTGTATTTTTTATATCAATCATGATATCCTTTTCTTCGTTAGACAGAAAGCAATACACATCACCATTGACATCAATAAAATTCTGCTTATACAAGCGGTCCAGGGAAAGACGCAGTTCCTCACGCAGCTTTTGCTTATCAGCATCAATATTATCTGCCATCAAAACAATTAAATTGTCTATATTTGCTGCTACCGATTTATTTACATAACGCAGCAAATACAAGGTTTTCAGTACATCAGTATCCTGCATCTCGACTCCATGCCCTGCAGCCGCAGCCTTGGCACAGTTGTTGATTACTTCACGCGTCGGGCTGTCGATAGCATCCTTAATCGTATCATAAAAATGATAGAACGGAGCAAGACTCTTTTCATCCTGCAGTTGAATCTTCTGCGCTGCTTCCTTAAAGCCGGACAGCATAGAACGCTCCGCACCTGACTGATGCTGGCCGATAACACCATGCTCCTTCAGCTCCGTAAACACCTTCTGCAGCAGGAAGAACTGATATGGCACAAAGGGATAATACTTCACAAAAGCATCCTTACTTTCATATCCGCACATGCTACCAACAGTTTCCGAAGTAAAGGAAAACAGATTCTTCAGTACCGCATCCTTAGCATCATATTCTTCACTGAGTACTGCTTCCGCAGCCTTTGTTTTATCTAAAATACGTTTTTGGATTACCTTCTCTGCAGAAGCAGAGGTCAACGTCAAAATCGTCTTAAAGCGGGCAATAATACGCGAAAACTCGTCATTACGCAGCTTAATAACCTTATCCAAGGCCTGCTGGCCGGTACACATAACCCATACACGGTTACCGCAGGTACTGCCGATTTTTTCCACAACGGACTGCAGATTCAGAAGATGCTCTCTGTCACTGCCGACATATTGTCCCATTTCGTCAATCATAAACAGCAGGCGGAAATTTACCGGCTTCGTATCAATATAATATTTAATATCATCAACTAAGGCAGCAATGCTGAAATCATATTTTTCATCATCACGGAACCATTTTTTTGCATCCTCTTCTTCAAGCCCAAAAACTTCCATCAAGGTCGGTACGATATAACGGGCCTGCAGTTTAAACGCTCTGCGGCCAACTGTCCAGTCCTTGCCGCTTTTCTCTTTAAATACTCTTCTGAATTCTTCTGTTTTGCCATCCTGATAAAGATAAAACTCAAAACGAGCTACCTTAAGATTTTCACCGAAAAATCCCAGATGATTATAAAACATCTTTGCGAAAACACGCATGACGGCAGTGCTGTCCTTTTCAGAAGTACCTTCTATATCAATATTAAATAAAATAGCTTCGGTATCAACTGCCGTAGCCTGTTCCATCAAGCTGTACAGCTTGGGAGAAGCAGCTAGCTTCTCTTTGAACATCTCTACAGTTTTACTGCTGCCGATTTGTTTATTTTCCAAAATATAAGAAAGCATCTTCAGAAAATGTGATTTACCACTGCCAAAGAAGCCGCTGATCCATACACCTATGCCATTGGTAGGCTCCTGAAACGCTTTAAAATATGCATCAAAGAACTTTTCAAAAAGCTTCTGCAGCTCATCAGTTACGACATACTCGCTTACCTCCTGGTAAACAACACTTTCCGTATCCTGCGCAACCTGAATAACGCCGTTAATCTCACGGTTTATATCCTTGGTAAACATGTCCTTAATCAACATATTACATCATCCTCCACTCTCTTAAGTTATTACAAGTTGGCAGTTGCTCTATAATAACTGCTCGGCGTCAATTTGTTAAAAAGTCTTACCTGTTCCCCGGTAAACTCTCCGGGATATAAAACAACAACAGGCTTCTGCAAACGCACCGGCTGAATTGCCGAAAGAATCAAATGCAGACGGGCAATCGGATAAACCTCGCCAACACCGTACAATATAATTACCTCAGCATCATTCATTCCCTGCTCCAGCATCTTCTGCACAAAGGCTTTATTATCCGCAAAGCCCTGAATAGCTTCCAGGACAGACTCAGAACCGGAATATTTTTCTTCTTCGATAATATCGGTAACAGAAGCATATTCGTCACAAATATCCAGAAAAACATCAAATAGATTAAATGTTTTTACGCCCTTATATTTACCGGCATCATCATTCACCAGCTTCACAAAATAACGCACCGCCATTTCATCTGCAGGATCATAAGCAAAAATTCTTATATTTGCTTCGTTCATCAGGCCTTCGCCGGCACGAAAATCCTCTGCGCCCAATCTTGCTCCCAATTCGTCAAGACGTTCTTTTATATTCTTTTCTGACATGTGCACACCTCGTTAGTATAAACAATTGAAAGCAGCCAAGGCAGGCTTATGCTTTTCTCTCAATATATCTTCTAAAATCGGATTTATAGTAATAGTATTGAGCTGTCGGGAGTTAATATCATCCAGATACTCATTATCAACCAAGGTTTTGACAATAACCTGTCTTATTTTATTCAGCGTACTTGCACTCCATGAAGCAACCCACGGATCCTGCTCCTGAAGATCAATAAGAAAACTGCTGACAACCAACTTGCTAAAGCTATAATCACGTTCAGCAAATTTATTGCCGATAACCTTCAGCATAAAATCGTTGATTAAGCGATTTTGCTGCATCATTGCATATAGGCATATTTGCTTTGCTACACTGCTGGACCTGTTGACCAAAGCATCTATTAAACGCTTATCGTCCGGATTTTCAGCATCCTCCAAAGCATGAATGCGCTTTAGGCAGGCTCTCGCAATGTTACGCAGCATTTTTTCCGTAGGATAACGAAAAAGATTTTCTGCATAAACTTTAGCAATTATTTCTTCATCAGTCAGTCCCTGCAAATACAGCTCACCCACAACTCTCGTTTCATGGAACAGAAATTGCTCTCTGGTCAATGAGCCTGAATTTGCGTAAGGACTCAATTCTTTATATCTTAATAATTCAGGATCACGCATATCAAAAACTCCTTTATTGGAAAATGGTACAGTAAACCATAATTAAATTTCTACAGAAAATCTCTTTTTCCTGCCTGGATCAGCCTTCTTTGTTTTCTTTGATTCAAAAAAGAGGCAAGCTGCAAAGCCTGCCTCTGAATGTTAGGTAAATATAATTTTAAAACAACGGTTTCATCTTTCCTTCTTTATCCTCCAAGCACTTCTCCACCATCTCTTTCAGCGTATACTCATCAAGATGCTCAAAGAAAAATGCCCGCTTAGGATTTAGCGGCAATGACTTGCTCACCGCCAGATTATACTCCGCACCCTTGGCAAAGTCCGTTGTCAAAAGCTCCGCCTTGTCACTGACGCTCGCCAGCAATTCCGCTCCGGCTTCACTGTTCACCAGCACCAGCGTAACGCCCTTATCATCATCAAATTCCGGGTACTGCTTATCAATGCCCCAATAATCGGCAATCGTGATATCCGCCAGGCTGCGCTTATTATTAAACGCACACTCGCCGCAAGACGGACGGATGCTTATGTTATTCAGGAACAGGCGCATATATGTTTCCTGGCGTTTGCTTGCCCCCAAGCGCTGATGCTCTGTAAAAAATAATGTTTCTCCCTGCTTCCAGCCCTTCGCCTTATCGCGAAACTTCACCTGCACAACAGGCTCGCCGGCCTCCTGCGCCAGCTCCCGCAAATGCTTTTGATAAACCTTGGGACTAGGCACACCATGGCAAACCACATCAACCGTCAAAAGATTTTCCGACGGCTTTACCAGATATCTCTTTAAACCCGCGATCTGACAAGGCGTACCGCTGAACAGAACTTTTCTGCCTGTACGCAAAATTTGCCGTACCTCGCTGTAAATCCTGCCAATTCTGCTCTGCACATATTTCGAACCACGCAGCTTAGGCAAATCGGCAATGCTATCCACAAGCACATGCTGCACATTAAGCTGCTCATCCAGCGCAGCGCCGACCACCACACCGCCTTGCTTCAGGATTTCTTCAGCAAAAAGCGTGAACATTCCCCCGCTGGAGCTGGTAAAGCGCACAGCATCATCGTTGTTCTTGGCGCCATACACAGCAAGCACCTCATGCTGCTGCGGTTTGTGCAGCATAGGGCAGACATTTTCGCATAAACCGCAGTCCATACACATTTCTTCATTGAGCACAGGATATAAAAAGCCTTCCTCATCCGCAGTCATTTTTATACAGCCACGCGGGCAGATATTAGCGCAGGCACTGCAGCCTGTACAGTTTTGTTTGCTGCTCAGCTCAATCATGTCTTTAACCTCCCTATTGCCATAGCCTTGTTACAGCTCATATTTCAGCATAATACTTCGCTTAAGTAATTTTCTTTTATTATATCACAAATAAGCCCTACTATCTTCTAGTTTATCAGCAAGCTCTGACGCTGCTTGACAGCGTTAAGAATAACCTTTTCCCCGCACAAAAACAGAGCTGACTTTCGCACTTCGCCAAAGTCAGCTCTTACTTTTTTCTATTCTCTTGTCAATCCACGCTCAATCACAAAAATCGGCCGGTAATACTATCGGCGTTTGCTTTAATTTCTTCAGGCGTTCCGCAGGCCACAATCTTTCCGCCTGCGTCACCGCCGCCGGGGCCCATGTCAATAATATAGTCGGCACTCCGAATAACATCCAGATCATGCTCAATGACAATAACTGTTGCACCATTATCCAACAGCGCCTGAAAAACCTTCAGCAGCACCTGCACATCCAGGGGATGCAACCCAATCGAAGGCTCATCAAAAACAAAGACAGAATCATGCTGCGTCCTGCCGATTTCGCCGGCCAGCTTCAAGCGTTGCGCCTCACCGCCCGATAAACCCGGCGTTTCCTCGCCCAGCGTTAAATAACCAAGGCCCAACTGACGCAGGACGTTCAGCTTTTGGCTAATGCCTTTCATATTTTTGCAGAACTCAAGAGCAGTGTTTACGTCCATAGCCATCAGCTCCGGCAGCGAAGCACTCTCCCCCGCCTCGTTCGTCAGCCTGATATCATAGGCCGCCTTCGCGTACCGCGAACCGCGGCAGTCCGGGCAGGGTATATCCACGTCTGGCAAAAACTGTACGTCTAAACTGACAACGCCTGTTCCGTCACAGCCTGGGCAGCGAAGCGAGCCTGTGTTGTACGAAAAAGCACCGGCCTTATATTCGTGCGCTTTGGCTTCCGGCAATTTGGCATAGAGCTTGCGCAAATCATCGTGAATGCCTGCGTAGGTAGCAACAGTAGAGCGAACATTAATTCCGATAGGCGTAGCATCAATGAGCTTTACGTGCTCAATTCCCTCAGCGTTAACGGCACGGATATGCTCTGGCAGCACCTTGCCGTCAATCTGCGCAGCCAGCGCAGGCACAAGGCTTTCCAAAACCATGGTAGTTTTGCCTGAACCCGATACACCGGTAACAACCGTCAGGCGTCCATTGGGAATATCTATTTCTAAAGGTTTAACGGTATGTATCGACGCGGTAGCAAGATGAATGATGCCATCAGAGAACAGCTCCTCCTGAGCTTTACTCTGTCGCGTCGCTGTTGCCTCGCCCGCAAGGAAAGGCCCGATTTGTGAAGCAGGATTCGCTTCTATTTCCGTTATCGTTCCCTGTGCAATTACATGACCACCGCCGGTGCCCGCCTCCGGTCCCATTTCCACCAGCCAGTCTGCTTCCTGCAAAATCTGCGTATCGTGGTCCACAAGGATTACGGAGTTCCCGTCTGCCACCAAATCATGCATCACACCGGTAAGGCCCACGATGTTTGACGGATGCAGGCCGATGGACGGTTCATCCAGCACATAAAGCACGCCGGTAGTACGGTTGCGCACGGCTCGCGCCAACTGCATCCGCTGCCGCTCTCCCGTGGAAAGTGTAGCAGCGGAGCGGTCGAGCGTAAGATAACCGAGTCCCAAATCCATAAGACGCTTGGCTGTGCCTGTAAATGCTTCGCAAATGCGTTCCGCCATTGGGCGCATTGCTTCCGGCAAGCTTGGCGGAATGCGCTGCACCCACGTCACAAGCTGTGCCAACGTCATGCTGCAGGCCTCGTCCAAGGAAATCCCCAACAGCTTCGGCGCACGTGCAGCTGCGGACAGACGTGTGCCGTGACAATCGGGGCAGATATCCTCCTTCAAAAACTTTTCTACGCGCTTCATGCCCTTTTCGTCCTTGACCTTGGCAAGCGCGTTTTCTACTGTGTAAACAGCGTTGAAATAAGTAAAATCAAGCTCGGCAAAATCATTGGAGTTGCTTTTCTTCGGATGGTAGAGGATATGCTTCTTCTCCGCAGGACC
>CAKQHU010000064.1 GCA_934234275.1 uncultured Phascolarctobacterium sp. | reverse complement strand
ACAAAGAGCTGGCTGCTATCGACAAGGAGCTGAGCCGTGTTGAAGGCAAGCTGGGCAACGCCGGCTTCCTGGCTAAAGCACCTGAGGCTGTTATCGAAAAAGAGAAGGCTAAGGCTGAAGAGCTGAACGGTAAAAAGGCAGCGATTAACGAGCGCCTGGAATACCTGAAGACTATCTGATAAAACCGTACAAAACCGTACAACCCCTTGCCACGCAAGGCTTTGGGGCTGTACGGTTTTTTTATATGTGTACGATATTGAGTTGGCAAATTTTCAAATATCCTCATGAATTTGTAGTGAATACCTCAAAATAGGCTCATGAAATTGTAATCAATGCCAAAAAATATCCTCATGAAATTGTTGCCGGTACCCCGAAATAGGCTCATTTTTTTGTTGAAGGAGTATTTGCGCAGCTTTGGCAAGTAGGCCTGCCTAAACTTGCCAAAAGCGCTTATCTGTGTTATTATAAATATAGAAAAGGTGCTTCCGATAGACGGTTGCCCTTAAAACTTTTAGTTATGAAAAATAACCGTCAGTTTGCGAGGCTGGGCGGTTATTTTTTATGGTTAAATAAAAAGTACGGCGAAAGCCGTGCAAAATTTGTGAAATAAGCTGTGTTCGCTTGTCAAAAGCGCTTATCTGTGTTATTATAAATATGGAAAAGGTGCCGCCGATAGACGGTTGCTCTCAAAAGAATTTAACTAAAAAATAGTCGCTGCTTTTGCGGAGCTGGGCGGCTATTTTTTTGTGTTTTTATTGATTTCCATACCTAGTTTAATGCAGGCTATGCATAAGCTTATTAAAGCAATAACTTCGAGTATATCCATCAGTAACATCTCCCTCTTGTGGGATTTTCAGTGAAACTGAATTGATCACGTCAGAGGGCAACCGCCTACCGTTATGGAAGCACCATAAGAATATTTTACCACAAGAATGAAGAGCGTACAACGAACAAGCTGTGAAGGTTTCGTGTTGTACGCTTTTTGTTTTGCAAGCCGGGACACATTTTCTTGAATTGCAGTGCTTCTTGGGTTACAATAAAAGAAAAGGGGGCGATGAAGATGGCTAAATTCTGTACTAATTGCGGAAGTGAAATTAAACCCGGTGCCAAATTTTGCGAGAATTGCGGACAAAAGCTGGAGCAGGAGCAAAAGCCTCAGAATGGAGCAGGCGGAATTGCCGCAGCTGCCGGAGCTGTCGGTGCAGCCAGCAGTGCTGATATAAGCTATAAAAAGAGTATTAATGACAGCCCTAAGCAAGAGGGTTTTGCTGCTGCCAATGCTCAAGAAAATGTACATACTGACGCTAATGCTAATACTAATGGTAATAGCAATGCTAAGGTTAATCCTGATGAATTTAAGCATACCAATGCTGCCGGTGAAGCTAACACCGATGCATATAGCGCTCAGGCAGCACCCAAAGCAGGCAAGAAGTTTTTGAATCTTGGCGAGGGCCTGGACCTGCTGTTTAAGGACAGCAGTGCGGATAAGGAAGCGGTTTTCAAGGAGCTGTTCTTTACGTCTGAAGGACGCTTGAACCGCAAGTCTTATATTTACAGAAGCATTTTCCTGTCAGTGGTGCTTTGTGTGGTGCAGGGGATTTTGTCCTTTGCGGCTGATACTTTCGGCGCTCTGGATCTTCTCTTTTCGATTGCCGCCTTTGTGCTCGGTATATTCCAACTGGCAGCTAATATTATGATGGGTGTGCGCCGCTTGCATGATTTGGATAAATGCGGCTGGTGGATGCTGCTTTTGATTGTGCCGCTGGTTAACCTTTTCTTCTGCCTTTATCTTTTGTTCTTCAAAGGAACGGAGGGACCGAACGAATACGGGGACGACCCTTTACAGCAGTAGGCACGCTCTAAGCATATAAAATATGGTGATATTACGCTTATGAAAATAGTCGCTCGTTCTTGGGGACGCAGCGGCTATTTTTGTGCTTTTCGCAAGACGCAGTGCGCAAAACTATGTTATAATAAACTGTTAGCTAATTATTAATGGAGGCGTAAGCACAATGAATTATACAGAAAGCCTGGCATATTTGGACAGCCTGGGCAAATTTGGCATTAAGCTCGGTATGGAGCGTATTGAAGGACTTTTGCGTGAGCTGGGAAACCCGGAGCAAAAGATTAAAACAGTGCATGTAACCGGCACTAACGGCAAAGGCTCTGTTACCAGCATGATTACGAATATTCTGCTGGCAGCAAACTTAAAGGTGGGCAAGTTTACTTCCCCGCATCTGGTGAAGTACAACGAACGCATTAACCTCAACGGTAAGGATATCAGCGATGAGGATTTTGCTACGGCAATTACTGCGGTAAAGGTTGCTGCCGACAGCGTTGTCAAAAAGGGCGTCTGCGAGCAGCCGACGCAGTTTGAGATTTTGACTGCTGCAGCGTTTTTATATTTTTATCTGCAGAAGGTTGATTACGCTGTTATTGAGGTAGGCATGGGCGGCCTGTGGGATTCCACCAACGTGATTACGCCGGTGGTCAGCGTTATTACCAATGTTGCGCTGGACCATACTGATCGCTGCGGCAAAACGCTGGAGCGCATTGCTATGCAGAAGGCAGGCATTATCAAGGAGAAGGTGCCTCTGGTTACCGCTGCCGAAGGCAATGAAGCTCTTGGTCCTATTGTAAGCCTGGCTATGTTTAAGGAAGCGCCTGTTTATCTTTACGGCAAGGCTTTTCACGGCACGGAGGTAAAAAGCTCGATGGAGGGCCAGACCTTTACGCTGCATGCAGGTGATTTTTATCATTCCGATTATGAAATCAAGCTGCCGGGCGAGCATCAGATTAAGAATACCAGCGTAGCGATTGTTGCTGCCAAGCTGGTGAGCAAGCAGGATGACCGCATTAACGAGCTGGCGCTGCATGTGGGCGTAGCCAATACCGTTTGGCCGGGACGTTTGGAGCGTATTCATAAGAACCCGGATATTATTCTGGACGGTGCGCATAATCCTGACGGCGCCAAGGCTCTGCGTAATGCTTTGGATAAATACTATCCCGGCAAGCAGGTGCAGTTTGTCTTTGGCATGATGGGTGACAAAGATATGAGCGGTGTTATCAAAACGCTGATTAAGCAGGATGATGTTGTTTATACCGTGCGTGCCGATGAGGGTGCGCGTGCTGCGGAGGCTGCGGATTTGGCGAAGCTGGTGGGCAGCAATGCTGTGGCGGAGGCTGATTTGGCTACTGCGTATGATGCTGCTATCCGCGGGGCAGGCACTGACGGTGTTGTGTGCGTTTGCGGCAGCCTGTATCTGGTGGGCGAGTTTAAGAAGATGCTGCTGGCGGATAAGCGTGCGATGAACTGAAGGCGATATTGAGGTTTATTGACTTCGGTAACGAGTATCTGCGTCGCAATTAAATATTGCGCTGCGATGAGTATCGGCGTCGCCATTAAATATCGCGTTGCAACGAAAAATTTTCCCGCAAATCGCTTGTTTGGTTTTTATATTCCTAAGGAATTTACAGTAAGCGATTTACGGACGGCAATTTCGTGCGGATTCAGGACGAAACGTGCGGCGCCGATCTTGTTCGCAAGTAACCTTTAGGTTTGCGTTGCCTTGTTTCTATGAATCCAAGCACTCATTCCCTAAAATTTTTATGTTGCGTTGCGATATGTTAATGGCTCGGTTAAGAAATAGAATCTTTTGTTAGGGTGTATCATGACAAAACTGGCAAATTATCTCGAAAATAAAATATGGTATATGCTGCTGTTTACCGTGGCGGTTATTCCTCTGGAGCAGGAATTTACCTCCTTCTGCGTGGCGATGACCTTTATCGGCGCTGTGATTGTAGGCTATGTTAAGGGCCGCCCGCAGCAGGAGAATGTGCTGAAGCCGTGGCAGCAGGGAGCGTTTTATCTTCTTTTGCTGATTGCGGTTGTTTCGGTATATTTTTCTTTGGACAGATTTTTGTCCTTCTGGAATCTTGTCTATGTTGTAGGCCAGTATGCGGCGCTGTTTTTTGTGCTATTGCGTTACGGCCGCAGCAGTGAGCAGGACAAGGCAACTTTGACTGCCTGCGAGGCTGAGCCGCTGACGCAAAGCGAGGCCTGGAAAAATGCTGACGCTAAGCAGAGGCTTGCGCTTGTGTGGAAGCGCTTCGGCACCTTGCCACGTCCGCTGCAGCTCATCGGTGCTTTTTTAGGCGTGTCGCTGCTGGTGAGCGCCATCGGTATTGCGCAGAAGATTTTCGGCGTTACGGCTGAGGGCATCTGGGTGGACCCGGCGCAGTTCCCTGATTTGAAGGTGCGCGTTTTCTCGACGCTGGTTAACCCCAATATTCTGGCAGGCTATCTGGTGCTGGTTGTGGCTTACAGTACAGCCTTTTTCAATCAGACGAAGGCGTATAAAAAATGGCGTTTGGCGTTTCTTATTACGGGACTTTTGGCAGCAGTCTGCCTGCTTTATACATATTCACGCGGTAACTGGGTGGCCTGCGCTGTGATGCTGCTGGCGTTCTGCGTGCTTTTCTGCCGTAAGGCTTTTATTCCAGTCCTTGGCGGCGGTGCGGCTGCTTTGGCGCTTGGCGGGCAGGCGGTGCTGCAGCGTCTGGAATCTATCCGCGGCGGTTACGGCGGTGATACCTCGATTGCCCTGCGCATGGCTTATTTGAAGAGCACCAAGTGGATTATTGAGGAATTTCCTCTGGGCGTAGGCTGGTACGGCTATCGCTTTGTGTATCCTACCTATAATTTCTATCTAGCAGACAAGAACGTTATCATGTACCACTGCCACAATATCTTCTTGAATATCTGGGCGGAGCTGGGGGCGCATGGTCTGCTGGGCTTCCTTGTTATCTGGTTCGGAATTTTTCTGCCTGCGGGCTGGAAACTGGCATATCAGGGACGCAGCTTGTGGCTGAAGGCTATGGGACGCGGTTATGTGCTGGCAACAGTAGGTATTATTATTGGCGGGTTGACTGACCATGTTTATTTTAATACTCAGATGGGATTATTGTTTTGGACCTTGGGTGGTTTGACTTTGCTTTGTGCCGGAATAAATGAGCGATCCGATAAGGAATAAAAAAGCAAAGAATCGATAAACAGTTTCAATAAGAATAAATCTAATACTGATATAAAAGATAATTAGAAGTAAAACAAAAATCGAATTAATTTTCAAAAAATACTAGACAAAAATAATGCGGTATAGTATAATTACGCATATAAAGATTAGTTAATAAAACAGCTCTGGGAACGGAATCTTTACTACGGCTATTTGTGATTCATGAAGCTCAAATAGCCGTAAAAAATAGCGACAAATTTTGCGAATAAAGAAAAGAATCTAAATATAGAGAATATTAAAATTATATAGTAGGCATGTAAGCAAAAATATAGTGTTTCTACAATCTGGGAAAGGAGAACAGCCTTGAAGGGCATGGGAGAAGTCAGGTAAACAATTAATTTGATTAAGGAAGGGATGATGCAATGTATAAGTGCAGAGAAGCAAGCACTAAGGAAATCATTGCTTTTCAAAAAGAGTTTTGCGAGAACTTGTCATCAGCTATAGGAATGAATAATAAACACCGCGTTCAGGTAGAGGCTTATGAGGAACTGCCGCCATGGAGTTTTGTTTATAATGCTGATGGCAGCGATCGCTTTTTGAAGGATGATATAATTATGCTCAAAGTGTGCGATTTGGAAAAGAGAGTTGTCTATTATCCGGTTTTTCCGGAAAAAAGAGGACTCAAGCTGCTCCAATGCTGGGATATGGCCGTGCCGCCGAAGCTGACTGCGTTTGAGCAGGAAGGTAAACAGGAAGGCAATGTACATCGTGCCAACCAAAGCTTGCGTAATCTTATCGCCTTTGCCCGTCTGTTTATGCTGTCGCAAAGCCGTTGGCATAAGCCCATGGCTTACAGCTTTAATAATATTATTTCACAATTATACCTTGTTCCGGAGGCGGATGTTGCTCCGGAAACGATTAAGCTTATCAATGATGTAATCGGCAAATATATCAGGGATGATTCCCAAGAGCATTATATTAAATGTAATAATTTACAGGATTTTATAGATTATATTAAAACTAAGTATTCTATGGTGCAGTTTAAATCGGATGATTTTTCGCTTTTAAGGAAAATAATGCATGACTATTATCCGGTAGAAAAAATATATTTTTAAACAGAAGTTTAGCGCAGAACACGGCACGCAGACAGTTCTGCGCTTTTGTATTGCATGGATATCAATGCGGCAGCTTATGCCGAAGTTTAGCCTTTCTTACATTTTAGTTACATATTTTCTTGCCTCGCTATGATATAATAATTACATTAATGTTTATTCTATGTGAGCGGCATAGAGGAGGAGTAGTTATGGCAGATAAATTTTTAGTAATAGATGGCAGCAGCTTAATACATAGAGCGTTTTTTGCTTTGCCGCCGCTGACTACGCGTCAGGGTATCCATACGGGAGCAGTGTACGGACTGTGCAATATGCTGCTGAAGCTTTTGGATGAGGTGAAGCCGCGTTATATGGCGGTTGCCTTTGATAAATCGCGCAAAACCTTCCGCAGCAAGCTGTATGCGGAGTATAAGGCGCAGCGTAAGCCTACTCCGAGCGAGCTGAGCGAGCAGTTTCCTTTGGCGATGAAGGTTTTGGAATGCATGGGAATCCGCACGCTGGAGCTGGATGATTATGAGGCCGATGATATTATCGGTACCTTTGCTGTGCAGGCACCGCCGGAGGTTGAGGTTATCATTGTTACCGGTGACCGTGACGAGCTGCAGCTTATTGATAAGCGTACCAAGGTTTTTTATACCAAGCGCGGCATCAGCGATATTCAAGTTTTTGATGAGGCGGAATTTGCTGCTAATTACGAGGGCCTGCAGCCTAAGCAGCTGATTGAGCTGAAGGGCCTGATGGGCGATACCTCGGATAATATTCCCGGCGTTCCCGGCGTAGGTCCTAAAACAGCCATGAAGCTGATTAAGGAATACCGTAACGTTGAAACGGTGCTGGAGAATATTGAAAAGGTTTCCGGCAAATCGTTAAAAACGAAGCTGACGGACAATAAGGAATCAGCATTGCTGTCGAAGCAGTTGGCAACAATCTGCACGGAAGCACCGGTTGATACCGCTGTGCAGACCTACGAGCTGCAGCCTATGAAGGAGGAGGCGCGTACACTACTGCAGGATTTGGAGTTCCGCAATATGTACGAGCGCTTTGCCGCGGTACTCGGCGGTGCGCAGGACAGCTTTGACCTTTTCGGTGAAGCTATCGAACAGGAAGGCCTGCCGCAGCTTGCGGTAAACACGCCGCAGCTGGCAGAGGAGCTTTTTGGCGTATTGGCTAAAGCAAAACAGCCTGTTGCCGTGCATGCTCAGGTAGCAGGACAGCTGCCGGAGCTGTATTTCAGCAGTGCCGAAATTTTGGTTAATGATAAAATTTATGTGCTGGACGCGCAAAGCGGCTGTTGGGATAAATTTGACAGCTGGCTGGCAGACGCGGATAGCAAAAAGATAACGATAGACAGCAAGGAGCTTTATAAATGCTGCCTGTGCCGCAAGGTGAAGGTGCAGGGAATAGTTGATGATGTAGCTTTGGCGGGCTATGTTGCCGACCCCGGCCACAGCTCCTACAGCCTGGAGGATTTGAGCCGCCGCAATCTGCCGGGAG
>CAKQHU010000063.1 GCA_934234275.1 uncultured Phascolarctobacterium sp. | reverse complement strand
ATCCAGAGTCACTTGTGCTACCATTACACCATCCCGGAGTAGCAGTTCTTTTTGAGCACGCTCATCAGAACAATAACAATTATAGCAGATAGATAGCCGTTGGTCAAGTACTTTTTCTAAAAAAAGTAAAAAAATTTTAGAGAAAGTTTTGAAAGACCGGCAACGTTTGTTTGAAGTATAGATTGACGCATATGCTTTAGCATGATAAAATCAAGATAATACAACGATTAAATAACAGTGAATAAATATTCGTGACAGGGAGTGATAGCATGAAGCTTTTACATTTGTCGGATCTGCATTTAGGAAAAAAACTTAACGAGTTTTCTCTTTATGAGGATCAAAAATATATTTTACAACGGATTGTACAGATGATTTGCGCCAAGCAGCCTGATTGTGTACTGCTTGCCGGAGATATTTATGATAAACCGGTGCCGCCGGCAGAAGCTGTCGTTTTATTTGATGATTTTCTCAATCAGCTGGCGGAGCTTAAGGTGCCTGTATGCATCATCAGCGGCAACCATGATTCGGCGGAGCGCTTGGCGTTCGGCGCGCAGCTGATGAGCGGCAGCGGCATTCATTTTGCGGGCAGCTACAACGGTGAGGAGCAGAAGCTCGTGTTGGAGGATGAATTCGGCAGGGTGAATATTTTCCTGCTGCCGTTTTTGAAGCCTGCTGTTGTTAAGCATTGGGCGCCTGAGGAGGCTGCAGCGGAGATTACGGGTTATCATGATGCGGTGAAATATGCTGTGTCGCAGCTGCCGTTGGCACAGGACGAGCGCAATGTGCTTGTTGCGCATCAATTTGTTACCGGCGCTGTTACCGCAGGAAGCGAGGCAGTTAATGTGGGCGGTCTGGATAATATCGGCGCGGAGGTTTTTGCTGATTTTGATTATGTGGCCTTGGGACATATCCATAATCCGCAGAATGTCGGCGGTAATGAGCGCATCCGCTATTGCGGTACGCCGCTGAAATATTCCTTCAGCGAGTGGCAGCAGCAAAAGTCCGTGACAATGGTGGAGCTTGCCGAAAAAGGCAATATGAAGGTTACGCAGCTGCCGCTGACACCGTTGCGTGAGGTGCGTTATTTAAAGGATACCTTTGAAAACTTAATGGCAAGGCCGAATTATGTCATGTTTCCGATGGATGAAAATGGTTGTCTGCAGGATTTTTATTATCTGACGCTGACGGATGAAAACGATGTTCCTAATGCTATGCAGCGCCTGCAGACTGTGTATAAGAATTTGCTGCAGCTTGATTACGATAATAAGCGCACGCAGGCGAATGCAGAGCTGGAGGTAACGGAAGATTTGGTAGAGAAAACGCCATTGGAGCTTATTGATGATTTTTATCGCCTGCAGAACAATCAGCAGCTGAGCGAGGAGCAGAAGCAGTATCTTACTAATCTGCTGTCGGAAATGGGAGGTGACGTATTATGAGACCGCTGAAGCTGGTTATGAGTGCGTTTGGTCCGTATGCGGGGCAAACCGTTATAGATTTTTCCCAGCTGGGAGAGCAGGGACTGTATCTGATTACCGGTGATACCGGTGCCGGCAAAACCGTAATTTTTGATGCCGTTTCCTATGCCTTATACGGGCAGACGAGCGGCGGTGTGCGGGATGCCAACATGCTGCGCAGCCAATATGCGGATGCCGATACGCCGACGTTTGTGGAGCTGGAGTTTTCCTTCCGCGGCAAGTGCTACAGGGTAAAACGTAACCCGGAGTACCGCCGTCCGGCGAAGCGCGGTAGCGGTATGACAAAGGAGAAGGCCGGCGCCGAGCTTTACTATCCCGATGACCGCGTGCCGGTAACGAGAATGTCGGAAGTAGATAAAAGCATTGTGGAGCTGTTGGGGCTTAATCACAAGCAGTTTACGCAGATTACGATGATTGCTCAGGGACAGTTCCGCAAATTTTTGGATACCAATACGGATGAGCGCAGTAAAATCTTCCGCGATTTGTTTCATACATACTTTTTTCAGCAGCTGCAGGAGAAGCTGAAGCAGGATGCTGCGGCCAAGCGCAATGAATTTGCCGAGCAGCAGCGTCGAAGTGAGCAGGCGTTGAACGGCATCAGCTGCATTTATCCCGCATATACGGAGCAGCTGCAGAGCTTTGCTTTGCGTCATTACGAGGGCTGTGTTGAAGAAGTACTGGCCTTGGTTGATACGATTATTGCTCTGGACGAAAAGGAACAGCAGCAGGTGGCGGCAGCAGCGGCTATCGTGACGAAAAATCTGACTGCGCTGCAGGACAGCTTGGGTGCTATTGATAAAAAGCAGCAGCTTGAAAAGTATATGCAGACAACAGATGCCAAAATCGTAAGTATGCAAAAGCGGCTGGAGCAGGAAGCAGCTGCGGCAGTGCAAAGGCAGGAGGCTCTGCAAAAGCTTGAGGCAGAGGTCAACGAAGCGCAAAAGGGCGAGGTGGAGCTGGCACAGCTGCAAACCGAAAGGCAGCAGCTGGCTGCACGTCAAAGGGAGCTGCTGCAACTGCAGGATATGCAGCAGCGGTATCAAAGGCAGGAGGTTGCTCTGCTGCAGAAGCGTCAGGAGTATAAGCAGGCCTGTGATAATTTCAATTATCTTAATGAGCAGAGCGATGCTTGTTTTGACAGATTTTTGGGCGCGCAGGCGGGACTTCTGGCGCATGATAAGCTGAAACCCGGTAAGCCTTGCCCGGTTTGCGGTTCCTGCGAGCATCCGCAGCCTGTGCAGCTGGCGCAGGACGCACCTACCGAAAACGATGTTGAGCAGGCGCGCGCTAAGGCTGAGGCTGCTCAGAAAATAAGGGACGGCCTTATAGGTGAAGGCAAGGCTTTGAAGGAGCATCTTGAGCTGGATAAAACCTTGCTGCTAGGCAAGGGCGTGGAGCTGCTTGGCTGTGATGATTTGAAGCTGATTGCTGAAAAAGCGCAGGCAGAGCTGAAGGATGTTAACAATAAGATTACGTCCCTGCGCCTGAAGATGGGCTTTTTGCAGGAAAAGGTGGAGCAATACCGTAAGCTGGCGAAAACTTTGGAGCAGCAGAAGGCTGCCGACAAGCAGGCGGAGGCTGCGGCGCAGAGCATAAGGCAGCAACTGGCTGGTGCCGAAGGACAGCTGCAGGAGCTGAAAAAGCAGCTCGCCGAGCAGAATGAGCTGCTGACGGATGTTGACGAACAGGAGCTGCAGCAGGAGCATGAAAAGCTGTTGGCGCAGCAGCGAGAGCTGGAGCTGCAGGACAAGCGGCTCTATGCCGCAATCAAGAACAATCAGCGGATTAAGCAGGAGGTCAGCGGCTACGAAGCGCGCAGGGCAGCCTGCGAAGCGGAGTACGGCTTGATCAACAGCCTTTCCGCAACGCTGAACGGAACCTTGACCGGCAAAAAACGTGTTAATCTGGAAACCTATGTGCAGATGCACTATTTCGATAAAATTCTGCAGCGCGCCAATGTAAGGCTGCTGCACATGAGCCGCGGCCAGTACGAGCTGTGCCGTGACAAAATGCAGGATGCGGACAGCAAGACGGGCAACAGCAAAACAGGCCTCGATTTGGAGGTTAAGGATTACTACAGCGGCAATCTGCGCAGCGTCAAAACCTTAAGCGGTGGCGAATCCTTTATGGCATCGCTGGCGTTGGCGCTGGGGCTGGCAGATGAGGTGCAGTCCAGCGCAGGCGGCATTCAGCTGGATACGATGTTTGTCGACGAAGGCTTCGGCTCGCTGGATGACAGCAGTCTGCAGCAGGCTATTGCTACGCTGCAGGGCCTCAGTGAAGGCCATCGCCTTGTAGGTATTATTTCGCACGTACATGATTTGCAGGAAATGATCGACAAAAAAATTCTCGTCAGGAAAAAACGCGGCGAGCAGGGGACAGGCAGCGAAATAGAGCTTGCAGTGGATTAAGGCAAAAATATCGCTGCGGAAACAGAAAATCACTTTACCATAGATTGTCAGTGTGATAAAATAATCTTTATACTTAAAAGACAAATTTATTGCTGACATGTTCGTAGCAGCAGTTAAAAAACAATTTATGGAGGGCTTGACGATGAAATTATTGGAAGAAAAAATTGTTAATGACGGTGTTATCAAAAGCGGTAATGTCCTGAAGGTTGACAGCTTTTTAAATCATCAGATTGATGTGCCGTTTGTTGCGGAGCTTGGTAAAGAATTGAAGCGCTTGTTTGCAGACAGGAATATTACTAAAATCCTGACTATTGAAGCTTCCGGTATCGGTATTGCCTGCGTTGCGGCAATGTATTTTGGCGTTCCGGTAGTGTTTGCCAAGAAATCCAGCGGTAGCAATATGGATAAGGATGTTTACTTCACTCAAATTTATTCTTATACCCATAGCAAAACAAATGACGTTGTTGTTTCCAAAAGATTTCTTTCCAAAAACGACCATGTGCTGATTATTGATGACTTCCTGGCTAACGGCTGTGCGCTGGAAGGCCTTATTGATATTGTACGTCAGTCCGGTGCTACTGTTGAGGGCGTTGGTGTTGCTGTAGAAAAAGGCTTCCAGGGCGGCGGCGACAAGCTGCGCAAAGCCGGCTATAACCTGCATTCCTTAGCTATTATTGATAAGATGGATGCCAAAACCAACACAGTAGTATTCAGACATGAGGAAGAGTAATGAGCGAAAAACAATATACTGATCCGATATACGACTTAGACGGAAAAATTTCTGTAAGCAAGGCAATTCCCTTCGGCCTGCAGCATATTCTGGCAATGTTCGTTGCAAACATTGCTCCGATTCTGATTGTTGCCGGTGTGGTAAAAATGCCGGTAGAGCAGAGCGGTGCGCTGGTGCAGTCGGCAATGCTGGTGGCAGGCATCGGTACGCTGATTCAGCTTTATCCTGTCTGGCGTGTCGGCAGCGGTCTGCCTATTGTTATGGGCATCAGCTTTACCTTTGTATCTATCGCCTGCGTTATCGGCGCTAAGTACGGTTACGGCGGCGTTATGGGCGCAGTACTGGTTGGCGGTTTACTGGAGGGCTTTTTAGGCCTGGGTGCAAAATATTGGCGTCGTTTGATTCCGCCGATTGTTGCTGCTACCGTTGTTACCTCCATCGGTTTCTCTCTGTTGGCGGTAGGCGCTAACTCCTTCGGCGGTGGCTTCGGCAACCCAAACTTCGGTGATGCTCCCTATATTATTGTAGGTACTATTACTTTGGTAAGCTGCATTGCCTACAATATTTTCGCCAAATCCTTCTACAAACAGCTTTCCGTGCTTTTTGGTTTGATTGTCGGCTATGTAGTTGCTTATTTTATGGGCATGGTAAACATGAGCAAGCTCTCTGAGGTTAAGCTGATTGCTATTCCTCAGCTGCTGCCTTTTACCATGGAATTCCATCCTGATGCAATTTTTGCATTCTTTTTGATTTTCCTGGTTTCCGCTACCGAAACCATTGGTGATACCTCCGCCATGACTGCTATCGGTCTGCGCCGTGATGTTAAAGAAAAAGAAATTTCCGGCTCTATTGTCTGCGATGGTCTGGTAAGCAGCTTGTCTTCTGTTTTCGGTTGCCTGCCTATCACCTCCTTCAGCCAGAACGTAGGCCTGATTGCTATGACGAAGGTTGTTAACCGTTTTGCTATCATGACAGGCGCTGTTATTATGATTATGGCAGGTCTGTTCCCGGCGCTGGGCGTGCTGCTGGCATCTCTGCCGGAGGCAGTTTTGGGCGGTTGTACACTGATGATGTTCGGTTCTATCGTAGTCAGCGGCGTGCAGATGATTGCCAACTGCGGCTACAATTCCCGTAATGTAACGATTGCTTCTTTGGCACTCAGCATCGGTATCGGCTTTACTCAGACGCCGGCAATTTTTAAGATTTTCCCTGATCTGATTAAGAATGTTTTTGCAGAAAACTGTGTAGCCGTAGTTTTTATCGTGGCTATGGTGTTAAATATTATTCTGCCTAAAGAGAAAGAAGAATAACGATACGTGTTTTAGAATAAAGAGGGGTTACAAATGAAGATTATTGATGCCCATATGCATTACTACAATGTTGATGGTTTTGTGCAGGTTGCAGCTAATGCAGGTTATGAAAATACAGCGGCCTGCTGGCAGAAAATATGCGAAGAAAACAATATCGTTTTTTCCGTAGCTATGGGCAACACTAATTATACGTCTTCAAAATACGGCGGTGTCACACCGCGTATGATTGACCTTGCAGCGCCTTTTGACGAGGAGCATTACAATCAGCCGCAGAATATGGGTTACTGCATGGGTGTAAACAGCGAGGCTATAACCGAAGCAAATGCGGAAAAAACAGCGCAAGAATTTGAACGCTTTATTAAGGACCCGCATTGTCTGGGCATTAAGCTTTACCCTGGTTATAACGCTGTCTATGTCAACGATAAAAGGCATTGGCCGCTGTTTGAACTGGCGCGTGCTTATAATGTGCCTATTGCAATTCACACAGGCGATACAGCCTGGCCTAGCGGTCTTTTGAAATATTCGCATCCGCTGACTGTTGATGAAGCGGCAGTAGCGTTTCCTGATGTTACCTTTGTCATAGCGCACTGCGGCTGTCCGTGGTTTGCCGATGCGGCAGAGGTGGCCTGCAAGAACGCCAACGTATGCATTGACCTTTCCGGTCTGGTGGAGGGCAATCCTAAACCGCTGATGCTGCTCGAAAGACAGCGTGGCTTTTTGCGTCAGTTGCATACCTGGCTGAATTATCTTGGTAACTATGAAAAAATCATGTATGGCAGCGACTGGCCGCTGGTGAATATTCCCCTGTATATCTGGATGATCAGCCACGTTGTTCCCGAATGCTATCACGAGGATGTATTTTATAACAATGCAGTAAGGATTTACAGTAAAATCGGCAAGCTGCTGGAAAAGTGCGGAGGTTGAGATGGGACAGCCTGATATCAAAGAAATAGAGGCAGGGCTTAAGGATTGGGACTTTGTGCGCAATTTGCCTGCCGCAATCGGAGAGTATACCCTTGTGCCTGGTTCCGGTATCAATGGGCAGATTTTAAATATTGCAGCCTATGTGCATGAAGCATCACACTGCCGTCTTGATTTGACTTATACAAAAGAAACCTTTGACTATGTGCCGGTAAAAACCGTAGGCCTGCATACGTTTCGCGATGTGCGCTTTTTTTGCCGTGACCGCGAGCATTTTGCCGACATGATGAGCAAGAGCCTGCCTAATATTTTGGCCAGCATGGACAAGAAAACCGTGCATAAGCTGCCGTATGAAGCGAAAGCGCTACACTTTGAGAAATGGGATTATTGGCGCACGCTGCCTGCCCAAGTAGGAGATTATGAGCTGTATATTACGCCTGATAATCCCTTGCCTTATATCAACGGTTCCTTTATCTTTTTGGATTATACTGATTTTAAGCATGGCAATCAGATATACTTTTCCTATAATATTTTCCGTGATGAGCTGTTTGCGGAAATGCGCAAGAATCATCTGCCCTTGACCACAGACGCTTTTGACGTGCTTGGCAACGTGCCGGCGGAGGATAAGCTGCAGGCTTTGCAGGTGCATATAGAGGAAAAACTGATGGCCACTTTGGAAGATTTAAAAAAAGTATAAAAAGATGTTGACAAAATAGGTTCAAGCCTGTATAATATAATTCGTAGTTGATTGGCCCGGTGGTTCAGTTGGTTAGAATGCCGCCCTGTCACGGCGGAGGTCGTGGGTTCGAGTCCCATCCGGGTCGCCAATCATGCCTCGGTAGCTCAGTTGGTAGAGCAAAGGACTGAAAATCCTTGTGTCCACAGTTCGATTCTGTGCTGAGGCACC
>CAKQHU010000062.1 GCA_934234275.1 uncultured Phascolarctobacterium sp. | reverse complement strand
ACGTACAATAATTTGTCTTATATTATACCAACTTTTTTTAGTAAATTAAAGCTCCCGCCAAAACTTTTCTGCAGCGGAAAAATTTTCGAAATAAAATTTAGGTAAAATTTCACTTGGCCAAGTGCAAGAAAAAGGATTTTATTTTTTTTTGTCGAATTGCTTAATGTATGTTGTAATACAATGGAGGAAAGAAATATGTTTACTTATAAAACCAGCGGAGTCTGCTCCCGCGAGATTCATTTTGATATAATTGACGGCAAGCTGCACAATGTAAGCTTTGACGGCGGCTGCCCCGGAAATCTGGCTGCTATCGGCAAGCTGGTAGAAGGCCAGGATGCCCAAGCAGTTGCTGATTTGCTTAAGGGCAATGACTGCCGCGGCCGCGGCACCAGCTGCGCCGACCAATTGGCTAAAGCAATCGCCGAGCATCTGTAATTATAATATATAAAGATTGTTGCAACGCAGACGGTGCTTTATCACAATGTTAAATAAACAGGCGTGAGAGAAAGTGCCGGATGCTAGGAGCCGTTGTAACGCAGACGGTGCTTTATATCACGCCTGCCAGGAAAGAGGAAAGGAGGAACCCTACTATGTACAAAATTTTAAAAAGTACCGACCAAGGATTGGACGAGCTGGAGCTGGAAAATCTGGAAAAAGGCTACTGGCTTGACATAGTGGCTCCTTCTGTAGAAGAGCTGCAGGAAATAGCGGCAGCGACAAAAATCCAGATGGATTTTTTAAGCGCCGCACTGGACGAGGAAGAAAAATCCCGTATTGAAGTAGAGGATGACCAGATTCTGATTTTGGTCGACATTCCTTTTTTGCGCAGCAACAAGGATTATGACACATTGCCTTTGGGTATTGTAGTAACTGAAGAAGGCATTGCCACTATCTGTTTGGAGCCTAACGCTGTAACTGCAGATTTCGGCACGCACAACAGCAAACTGTTCAGCACCTTCAAAAAAACGCGCTTTTTATTCCAGATTCTTTATAAATCCGCTACTCTCTATCTGAAATATATCCGTATCATCATCCGCCGTACGGATGAACTGGAAATTCATCTGCGCCAGTCCATGGAAAACAGTGAGCTCTTCAACCTGCTTGATCTGCAGAAATCCTTAACCTACTTTTCCACCTCTCTGCGCAGTAATTCCATTGTACTCGAAAGACTGCTGCGTCTGCGCAATGCAACACAGTCCCAGCATCTGATAAAGGTATACGAGGAAGACGAGGATTTGCTGGACGATGTTATCATCGAATATAAGCAGGCTGTAGAAATGGTTGAAATGTACAGCCACATTCTTAACAGCATGATGGAAGTTTTTGCCAGCATCATCAGCAACAACCTGAACCTGGTCATGAAATTTTTGGCATCCGTCACCATTATTTTGGCGATACCTACCCTCATCAGCGGTTTGTGGGGCATGAACGTACCTGTCCCCTTTGCGGAAAACCCCTTCGGGTTCCTTATCGTCATCAGTCTGGCGGCGTGTATTGCCATCGGCACTGCCTTCCTGCTGTGGAAGAAGCGAATGTTCTGAGGTTAGAAAATGTCTAAAATTACGCAAGAAAAACTGCTCGCCGGAATTATTTTCGGCGATAATGATAACGAAGAATATATTTACCTGCCCGGCGGCGAGGTTGGCAGCGAAGCGCCTCTTTGCGTGCTGGAACGCGGCGGCAGCCGCGAGGACCTGCCTCTTGAAGAAGCGGCACAGCAGGTTCATCGTCTTGCGCTGCGCCCCTGCACTCATCCGCTGTGGGGCAAGCGTTCGTACTAAATCATAATACCGCAAGGAGGAATGCAAGATGTATATCCCTAAACTGCACAAAATCTGGCTTTGTCAAAATGACAAGGGCGGTATCTATATGTATCCCAAAATGGCAAATCGTCACGGCCTGATTGCCGGTGCTACCGGTACAGGCAAAACCGTTACGCTCAAGGTGCTGGCAGAAAGCTTCAGTGAAATGGGCGTGCCTGTTTTTCTGGCTGATATCAAGGGCGACGTTTCCGGTATGTGCCTGCCCGGTGAGGACAGCGAAGGCTTCCGCAAGCGTTTAAGAAATAAGCTTGGGCTGGAAACAGAATGGAAATTTGCCGGTTATCCGGTACGCTTCTGGGATGTTTACGGCAAGGGAGGCATTCCCGTGCGCGCAACCGTTTCGGAAATGGGCCCTGATCTGCTCAGCCGTCTGCTGGAGCTGAACGAAACCCAAAGCGGTGTAATGAATATTGTTTTCCGCGTAGCAGACGACCAAGGCCTGCTGCTGTTGGATTTCAAGGATTTGCGCAGCATGGTACAATATGTCGGTGACAATGCTGCCCAGTTCAAAACAAGCTACGGCAACATCACTCCCGCCAGCATCGGTGCCATCCAACGCTCCTTACTGCGTCTGGAGGACCAGGGTGCGGATATTTTCTTCGGTGAACCGGCACTTGATATCAAGGACTGGTTTGCTACGGCAGAAGACGGCCGCGGTGTTATCAACCTGCTGCACGCTACCGAACTTTTTCAACGCCCTCTGCTCTACTCCACCTTCTTGCTGTGGATGCTTTCCGAGCTCTACGAAATGATGCCGGAAGCAGGCGATTTGGATAAACCCAAGATGGTCTTCTTCTTTGACGAAGCTCATCTGATTTTTAAGGATGCACCGCAATCTCTTTTGGATAAGATTGAGCAAATTGTCCGCCTCATCCGTTCCAAGGGCATCGGTATTTACTTTATCACCCAACAGCCTACCGACGTACCAGAAAGCGTACTGGCACAGTTGGGCAACAAGCTGCAGCATGCACTGCGCGCCTACACTCCCAAGGAACGCAAGAGCCTTAAAGCTACCGCGCAATCCTTCCGCGAAAACCCTGCATTAGATGCAGAAGCTGCCTTAGGTGAGCTTGGTACAGGCGAGGTACTCGTTTCTATGCTGAACCCCGAAGGTATTCCTTCTATCGTACAGCGTGCCTATGTAATGCCGCCGCGCAGCTATCTTGGCGTGTGTGATGATGCCAAACGCCAGCAGCTGATCAAGGACTGCCCGCTCTACAGCAAATATGCAGAAGCTGTTGACCGTGAATCCGCCTACGAGCTGCTGACACAAAAGGCAGAAGAGGCACATGCAGAAGCCGAAGCGGCAGCGAAGGCTGAAGCTGAAGCGAAGGAAGCAGCGCTGAGAGCAAAAGAAGAAGCCAAGCAGGCCAAGGAAGCGGAGCGTGCCGCCAAAGCTGCGGAACGTGAACGCATTGCAGCAGAACGTGCTGCACAAAGAAGCAGCGGCCGCAAAACCAAGAGCGTGTTGGACAAGGTATTTGACAGCGCCGTCAATTCCGCTACCCGCACAGTAGGCAACCAAATCGGCAGCAAGCTGGTACGCGGTATTTTAGGAAGTCTTTTCAAAGGTAAATAAAAAAATTCAGGACTGACGCACAGCCAAGGCGTCAGTCCTTTTAGTTTAGACATAGAAGCTATAATTATTTTTTGATGACCAGAGCCTGCAGCAGCAAATCCTCGACAGCATCTGCCGGATTGCCGATAGCATGACCTTCGCCGCTGGGACAGTGCACCTTGTCGCCCGCATGCAGCGTCATTGCCTTGCCGTTATCGTTGTACTCGGCAGTTCCCTGCAACACCACGATAGTTTCGCTGTTGCCGTCGTGAATGTGATAGCCAAGACTGCAGCCCGGTTTAAGAGTTACCTTGGCGTACATTACTACGCTGTCATTAAGCAGACTCTCGTCAAGATAATGTTCAATAATTACGTCACCATTGCCACCGAAGCGGTTGGCGCAAATATCTGTTTTGCTGTTTGTTATTTTCATAAGCAAAGCCCCCTCTTTTTTTACTGCTTCCATTATATGCCTATTTTTTGCTGCAGGCAAATATTTCTCTGACAGCATATACAGGTTATCTCCTTGACACTTACAGGCAAAAACATTATACTTATGCTAACAACTTCATAAACAAAGCTTAGAGTGAGTCTGAAATTTAGCTCATGAAGGGGTACACCACCACGGGTGTAGCTTTTTCATGAGCTTTTTTTATTACCCGAAAGGAGAAAAGCATGCTTATCAACGGAGAAGAAAAGGTCTTAGCCTGCCCCACCGCTCTCAGCGAGCTGCTTACGCAGCTCGGCTATCGCGTTGCGTTTGTTGCCGTCGAGCTTAACGGCAATATCGTCAAGCAGGCAGACTTTGGCAGTACAACTATTACCGACGCTGATAAATTGGAAATAGTCAGCTTCGTAGGAGGTGGCTGAATGATTAGCAAGGAGGAAATCAATGCCGCACTTGGCAAAGGACTGACAAAGGTGCAGCTTGACGCTCTACATAACGCGCGCGTTGCTGTCGTCGGCCTCGGCGGACTTGGCAGCAATATCGCTGTCGCCTTAACGCGTCTTGGTATCGGTCAGCTTTATCTTTATGATTTCGACAAGGTAGAGCTTTCCAATCTCAACCGCCAATATTATTTTCTTGACGATATAGGACAATACAAGGCTGACGCCCTTGTGAAGCATCTGCGCCAGATAAACCCCTACGCAGCTTTGCATTCACAGGTAGTCAAGGTAAATCAGGAAAATGTCCCCGCACTTTTAGGTGACTGCGATATTATCTGCGAAGCGCTTGATGACGCTGCCAGCAAGGCTATGCTCGTAAGCACTGTTTTGAGCACCTGGAGCGACAAAAAGGTTATCGCCGGCAGCGGTATTGCAGGCTTCGGCAAAGCTGAAGAAATCACCAGTAAAAAAATCACAAAAAATCTTTATCTTTGCGGCGACGGCAGCAGTGATTTTCACGATTTACCGCTCTGCGGCGCGCGCGTCGCACTCTGCGCCATGCAGCAGGCACTGCTTGCCGCACGCATTATTTTAGACTTGGAGGAAAATTAACATGACAAACGATACATGGACCTTAGGTGGACACGAATTTCATTCCCGTTTTATTTTAGGCAGCGGCAAATATTCGCTGGACTTAATCAAGGCAGCCGTAGAACAGGCCGGTGCAGAAATCCTTACGCTTGCTCTGCGCCGCGCCAATAGCGGAGCTCTCGCCAACATCCTTGATTACGTGCCGGAAAACGTCACCTTGCTGCCCAACACCAGCGGTGCGCGTAATGCAGAAGAAGCAGTGCGCATTGCCCGCCTTGCACGCGAGCTTTGCCACACCGACTTTGTAAAAATCGAAGTAATTAAGGACAGCAAATATCTGCTGCCCGACAACCATGAAACCCTCAAGGCAACAGAAATCCTTGCCAAAGAGGGCTTCATCGTTATGCCCTATATGTATCCTGACCTGCAGAGCGCCCGTGATATGCGTGACGCCGGTGCTGCCTGCATCATGCCGCTGGGTGCACCTATTGGCAGCAACAAGGGCCTTTGCACCAAGGACTTTATCCAAATCTTAATCAACGAAATCGACCTGCCGATTATTGTCGACGCAGGCATCGGCAAGCCTTCACAGGCCTGCGAAGCTATGGAAATGGGTGCAGCGGCAATTATGACGAACACCGCGATTGCCAGCGCCGGCAATCTGCCGCTTATGGCCAGTGCCTTCCGCGATGCTATCAACGCCGGCCGCAAGGCTTATCTCGCAGGCTGCGGCAGTGTCCGCGACACTGCCAGCGCAAGCTCCCCGCTGACAGGCTTTCTGCATGATTGAGGTGCCAGCATGAAGAACGAAGATAAATTTTTTAACAACAGTATTTATGATGAGCAGGCAGCAGCCTTCAGCGAAAAACAGCTGACTGATCCGATGCAATATCAGGAAGGCATGGAAATTATCGACTCCGATATTTTTGATAAGGTGCAGACTGCCCGCGCTGTTTACGATTACAACAAATATACGGAAGCAGACGTACGCGCGGCACTCGCTCACAGCGAGCGTACGCCCGAGGACTTTGCTGCCCTGCTTTCGCCTGCCGCTCTGCCGCTTCTGGAGGAAATTGCCCGCGCTGCACAGGTCGAGCGCCAGCGTTACTTCGGCAATAACGTCACCTTTTTTACGCCGCTGTATATCGCCAACTACTGCGAAAATTACTGCATCTACTGTGGCTTCAACAGTCACAATAAAATTCAGCGCGCCTGCCTGAGCAGTAAACAGATTGCGGCCGAAATGCAGGCTATTGCTGCCACCGGCCAGCAGGAAATCCTCATTCTTACCGGTGAAAGCCGCAAGATGAGCGACGTACATTACATCGGCGAGGCCTGCAAGCAGGCACGCCAATACTTTAAGGTTGTAGGCGTAGAAATTTATCCGCTCAACAGCGATGAATACGCTTATTTGCATGAATGCGGCGTGGATTACGTAACTGTTTTCCAGGAAACATATAACAAGGATAAATACGCTCAGCTGCATCTGGCAGGCCATAAGCGTGTCTTCCCCTACCGTTTTTACGCACAAGAGCGCGCCCTGCGCGGCAAAATGCGCGGCGTCGGCTTCGCCGCTCTGCTCGGCCTAGACGACTTCCGTCGCGACGCCCTTGCTACCGGCCTGCATGCCTACCTGCTGCAAAAGAAATATCCGCATGCGGAAATAGCCTTCTCCTGCCCCCGCCTGCGCCCCATTATCAACAATGACAAGATTAAACCGATGGACGTGCACGAGCGCCAGCTGCTGCAGGTTGTCTGCGCCTACCGCCTATTCATGCCCTTCGCTTCAATTACCGTTTCCAGCCGTGAATGCGCGCGTGTGCGTGACAATTTGATGCTCATTGCCGCCAACAAGATTTCCGCCGGTGTCAATACAGGCATCGGTGCACACAGCAAAAAGCAGGAGCTTGGTGACGAGCAGTTTGAGATTGATGACAGCAGAAGCCTGCAGGAAATCTACGATGCCCTGCTGAAAATCGGCCTGCAGCCGGTAATGTCGGAGTACGTTTATGTCTGAGCTGCCGCTGATTGCCGTTACGGACAGCGCCACCTGTCCCCGTCCGCTGGCTGAGCAAATAGAGCGTTTGGCAAAGCTTACGAAGCTGCGTCCGCAGGCTGTTATCCTGCGTGCGAAATCTTTAGACAAAGCAGCCTATCGCAAGCTCGCGCTGCAAGCACAGCAAAGCTGCGAAGCTGCAGGCATACCGCTTATTTTGCACAGTGATTGGCAGCTTGCACATGAGCTTGGCATAAGCAAACTGCATCTGCCACTTGCTCTGCTACGCCAACTGCCAACTTACGAGCGTGCGCATTTCACATGGCTTTCTACATCAGTTCACAGCGTAGACGAAGCAATCGAAGCACAAGCGCTTGGTGCCACTGTACTCATCGCCGGACACATATATACTACGCAGTGTAAGGCAGGCCTTGCGCCACGCGGCCTTGGCTTTCTGCAGGCTGTCTGCAGTGCTGTAAGCCTGCCGGTTTACGCCATCGGCGGCATAGGCTTCGACGCTGTGCAGCACGCCGAACTTCAAGCGAATGGAGCATGCGGAGCGTGCGTAATGAGCGCGTATATGAAACTGTAATAACGTTTGGTAAAAGTTGTGCAAAATCGCCCTGCAAAATTTGACATTGGCCTCCATAACATCTATGATTAAGAGAGGAATTTGTAATCAACATATTTATTTCTGTCCCAAAGCATAAGAGGAGGCAAACACGAAATGACTATGAATATCTGGCATGACATTGACCCCAAACGTATCTCTCCTGACGATTTTATTGCAGTTATCGAAATCCCCAAAGGCTGCAAGGTTAAGTACGAGCTGGACAAGGAAACCGGTCTGCTCAAAATGGACCGCATCCTGTACACCGCAACTCACTATCCTGCCAACTACGGCTTTATTCCCCGTACCTA
>CAKQHU010000061.1 GCA_934234275.1 uncultured Phascolarctobacterium sp. | reverse complement strand
TTGTATGCAAAAACCCCGCCATTGTGGCGGGGTTAAAAAGAGCTTAAGCGGTGAGTAAAGAAAAAGAGCTCCTAATGTGATAATATACTAATGACCTGCCAGTCAAAGTAAAAACACAGGATACTTAAAGGGAAAAAGTGGCCTGATGATGTTTTAGAGGTTTGGAATATGAAATTCGCATATCGAAATCGCGAGTTTTGGTGCAAGGGATACTATGTAAATACAGTAGGTAAAAACACTACTGCAATAAAAGAATACATAGCAAATCAGTTGGAGCGAGATAAAGAGATGGACAAGTTAGCGTTATTTGATCCCAAAGACCCATTTATGGGTAGCAAGTAATAATTGCATGGCTGGCAGGCCAATAAAAGGCACATTTATGTGTGGCTGCTGAAGATAGGGCTATGCCCGAAAAATAAAAGCCACCCGCTAGGCGGGTGGATCTTTACTGTATACAAAAACCCCGCCATTGTGGCGGGGTAAAAAAGAGCTTAAGCGGTGAGCAAAGAAAAGAAGCTCCTAATGTGATAATATACTAATGACCTGCCAGTCAAAGTAAAAAACACATTAGGAGGACATTAAAATGCCGAAAAAGCAAGATAATATCGTAAATAGTTTAGCACATACCAAGTGGAATTGTAAGTACCATATTGTATTTGCGCCCAAATATCGTAGAAAAATTTTTTATGAAGAAAAAAGATTGGCGATAAGGGATATATTAAGAACAATATGCGGATGGAAAGGAGTAGAAATAATAGAGGGAGAAGTATGTCCAGATCATGTACATCTGTTGTTAAGTATTCCGCCCAAAATGAGCGTTTCGTATTTCGTAGGATACTTAAAAGGAAAAAGTAGTCTGATGATGTTTCAACGGTTTGGAAATATGAAATTCGCATATCGAAATCGCGAATTTTGGTGTAAGGGATACTATGTAGATACAGTAGGTAAAAATACTACTGCAATAAAAGAATACATAGCAAATCAATTGGAGCGAGATAAAGAAATGGACCAGTTAGTATTATTTGATCCTAAAGACCCATTTATGGGTAGCAAGTAATTATTGCATGGCTGGCAGGCCAATAAAAGACACATTTATGTGTGGCTGCTGAAGATAGGGCTATGCCCGAAAAATAAAAGCCACCCGCTAGGCGGGTGGATCTTTACTATATTTCAGGAAAAACGTGACGAATAAGGCACAAAAAACACGGAAAAACGTTACAGAAAGCAATGATAAAACGCGAAAAACGTGACAAAATGATTGCGAAAAGTGCGGAAAAACGTTACAGGTCCAGTTTTTTTAGACACAGCGAGGGCAGTCTTAACGCTCATTTTACGCAAGTATGCTTTATACTTACATTTCTACTAGCTTTACTTCTACCTGCAGTTCAGACAATAGCGTCAGTAAATCGCCGAAAGTAAGCCAGACGGTAGCGGTGTTATCGTTCGGATGAATACCGATGATGGCGGATGGCGGTAAGTTTTTACTGCTGACGAAGATAACGCTTTTGCTTGTATCGTTCAACAGGCCGAAGGGAGAAACTAAGCCGGACTGCAGTCCGAGATATTTTTCCAGACGCTCTGCCGAAGCGAAGCTGAGGCGGGAGCTTGCAAGCTTTACTGCAAGCTCTTTGAGATCAACAGGCGTATCTGCGGGAACGGTCAGAAGGAAGTGCTGGTTACCGTTACTGTTGCGTAAAAATAAATTTTTGCAGATAACGGCGTCGGCAGGTATTTCCAGTGCATCAAGTTCTTCAATGGAATAAACCGGTCGGTGTTCCGTACAGGTAAACGGTATGTTCTTAACGTTTAGCAAATCATAGATGTTATTCTTGGCGAAACTCATAGACAATCTCCTTGCAATAATTTTTTTCTATCGATGTATTTTATTATAATTCAACTGATGATTTACGGCAAGCCGCAGGCTGTCCAAAATATGGAGAAAGCTCGGCGTTCATGCTATAATAATAGCAAAGCGAAAGGCGGAAAAGATAATGCGAAAAGTTATAATATATATTTTGACGCTGCTGGCTTTGCTGGCAGCAGGCTGCGGCAGCCAACAGCCACAGCCGAAGGAGCTGCAGCTCTGCAGCAGCATGGGCACCAAGCTGACGGAGGTTATTGCCGACAGCTACAGCAAGGCTGCCGGTGTAAAGGTTAATATAAGCTATCTTCCGGGAGGCACGCAGCAGGAACGCTTGGATTATCTGCGCAAGCACAGATTTGATGTCTGGTTGGGCGGTACGAGCGAGGAATACTTCATGGCGGATGAGCAGCACATCCTGCAGCCGTATATTGCCAAGGATTCCTATAAGGTGCCGGCAGAGCTGCGCAACCGCACAGGACAATGGACGAGTTTGTATCTGAGCTATATTGCTTTGCTGAGCAATAAAAATAATCTGCATGCCTACGGTCTGTATGCTCCGGAAACCTGGGATGAGCTTTTGGCACCTCAGCTTAAGGATGAGCTGGCGGTTGCTGACTTTGAGCTTGGCGGAGCAAGCTTCGGCATGATTACAAGCATCTGGCAGATGCGTGGCAAGGAGCAGGCTATGGCTTATGCAGCCAAGTTTAATGCGCAGCAGCCTGTTTATACCAAGGGCTTCGGCGAGGCTGTAGACCTTGTGTATATCGGTAAAAAAACCGTTGCTATAGTGCCTTTGGATTATGCTTTACTGATGGAAGCGCGTCACCGCCATCTGTTTGCGACAGTAGTGAAGGATGCCAACCGTACGATGCTTACCGGTGCGGCAATGATGCGCAGCGCAGAGCATCCTGATGAGGCACGTGCCTTTTTGGATTATCTGATGAGTGATGCGGGTGTAGAGCTGTTGCCTGCTAACGGTTATCATTATATGTGGCATGTAAAAAAATATCCCTATAATGACGGCCGCAGGGAGCTTATAGGTAATGTCCGCGTGCCGGTAGATGATTTAAGCTGGACCTCGGTCTATAAGAGTGAGATTATCCGCCAATGGCGCGGTGCGCTTTAAAGGCATAAAAAAATTGGCGCTTTTACAGCGCCAATCAGCATTATAATACCTTATGCTTTACATGGTCCAGTGCCTGGTCAAACAGACTAAGCACGTGGCTGTCATCCAGAGAATAGATAACCTCTTTGCCGTCCTTGGTAAATTTTACCAGGTTGGTGGCACGCAGCAGACGCAGCTGATGCGAAATAGCGGAATGAGTCATACCGAGAGCATCGGCAATACAGGTAACGCACATTTCCTCGTGTGCTAACAGGGAGAGAATGCGGATACGGGTGGGATCGCTGAGAACTTTAAAAATATCTGCCATAGGCTGGATATATTTTTCGTCATCATTGCCGGGGAGAGGCAAGGCATGATTGTGGATGTGTGTCATTTTTTCACCTACTTTATTTTTTATTGTTTAAGCGCAGACCTTTATTGAAAAAGAATGCGAGTACTGCGTAATAAAAGAAGCCTCCGGTAGGAGTCTTGCTGATAAACCACGTCGGAAAAAGGAAAAAGCTTACACTGAGAAAGAGCAGCTGCGGCAAGCAGCTGAAAAGACAGCTGATGCCTTCCTCCTGCCATTTGCTTTTAATGTGCAACGCACTGAAAACGCTGTAGCGTGAGGCAAAGGCTCCGAAGCAAATGCCGCTGAAGGCATAAAGAAGAAGGTTAACAATTTCGCCGAAGTTCATCTTACTTACCTTTTTTGCTGCTGAACTGCTTGAAAAAGCCGGTTGTAAGCAGCAGGCAGGCAATAACGCTGCCTCCGATAGTACTTACCAAAAACGGCGGGATAAAGAACCAGGCTACAGCCTTGCTGCCTAAAAGCAGAGTGGCCATAATCCAGGCGACGAAGCCGCCGATGATACCGGTGCCGAAAATTTCACCGGCCATAGCTGCCGGCAATGTTTTGTAACGGCTGTAGGCCAGTCCTGCGAGGGCTGCACCGATCATACTGCCGGGGAAAGCCAGCAGTGAGCCTGTGCCCAGCATGTTGCGCAGACAGGCAATGATAAAGCCGATAGCAACGGCGTAATCAGGTCCTAAAAGAACCGCACCCATAACATTGATGGCGTGCTGCACAGGGAAGCATTTGGAAACACCTGCAGGGATATAAATTAAATGTGCGCTCAATGTGCCGATGGCAATCAGAAGAGCTGCTGATGTCAGCTTGCGGGTTTGCATATAAAAACCTCCATAGGAAAGTTGCGTATGGCTAACAATGATATAACTATATTATAGCATTTAAATAGGTGTTTTGTGAACATATTTGAATGGGTTCAGAAGAAAATTTTGCGGAATATAAAAGCTTATTAAGCAGAACAGGAGTGATAAATTTGGCTTTGTTAGAAGGTATTAAGGTTATTGATTTTTCCAAGTGGCTGCCGGGACAATATTGCGGTATGCTGTTGGGTGATTACGGTGCGGATGTTATCAAGATTGAGGATTTGCAGGGTGATGCGACGCGTCGCTTTTGGCCTGAAAAAACTAAAGGTATGAGCTATTGGCATCTGATGCTGAACCGCAATAAGCGAGGCGTTGCCTTGAATCTTAAAAAGGACGGTGGACGTGATTTGCTGCTGAAGCTGCTGCAGGAGGCCGATGTTTTTCTGGAAGGCTTCCGTCCGGGATATCTGGCGCATTACGGCCTTGATTATGCAAGCGTGCACAAAATCAATCCGCGTCTGGTGTACTGCTCGATTACCGGCTTCGGCCAGGAATCGCATAAGCCTGCGCATGATCTGAATGTTGTCGGACTGGCAGGCTTAAACAATCTTGATGATATCGGCAGAGCCTGCGTATCTGAGGTACAGGTGAGTGCTGTTGGCAGCGGTCTGAATGCTTTAAGTGCGATTTCGATGGCGCTGCTGGCGCGCGAACGCACCGGCAAGGGACAGTGGCTCGATGTCAATCTGTATGCTACGGCGCTGTCTATGCAGGTAACGGGCATCAGCGCCTTGTGGGGCTGCAGGGAAACAGGCGAAAAGCCCTTTGGACGCATAGCGCATTACTATAATATTTATCGTACAGCAGATGGCAGATATCTGACGGTAGGCACTATTGAGCCTAAGTTTTGGCAGCGCTTTTGCGATTTGATTGAATGCCCGGAGCTGGAAAAACGCCAATATGATTTTGCTCATGAGGAGGAGCTGCAGCAGCTGGTGGCTGCTAAAATTGCCGCTAAGACTCAGCAGCAGTGGCTGGAGCTTATCGGCGGAGCAGAATTTTGCGTAACGCCCGTATGCAGTCTGGAGGAAGCACTGGACAGTAAGCTGACGGCGCAGGAGCATATCCTGCAGGAGGCTGACAGTGACCTGGGCAAATTGCAGTATATCGGCGGACCGGTAAAGTTCAGCGAAGACGCAAGCAGCATCCGCATGAGAGCACCTAAGCTCGGCGAACATACGCTGGATATTTTGCAGGAACTGGGATATAATGATAATGAAATCAGCGCTTTACATGAAGAGGGCGCAATCTAAGATTTTTTGATTGTAGTGTGTTTATGAAGCAGGAGGCCAATATGAGGAAAATATTAAAGCTTTTTATGACATTTGTTTTTGCCTGCTGCCTGTTCGTAGGCGTTAATCCTGCAGAAGCAGGTTTAATCAGCAGAGAGCAGGAAATTGAAATGGGCCAGCAGACTGCGCAGCAGCTGGAGGCTCAATACGGTGTGTCGCAGGATGCTGCGCTGCAGGAAAGAGTTAACCGCATCGGCCAAAGACTGGCGAAGGTTTGCGGTCGTGATGATATCACCTTTTCCTTCAAGGTGCTCAACAATAATGAGGTCAATGCATTAGCCTGCCCCGGCGGCTTTGTTTATGTGTACAAGGGACTGATTGACTACATGCCGACAGACATGGAGCTGGCCGGAGTTCTTGGCCATGAGGTGGGACACGTAGCCAAGAAGCATACAGTAAATGCGATTGAAAAGCAGATGTGGACCTCACTGATTCTGATAGCTGCAACTCGCGGACAGGGTATGGGACTTGTGCAGGCAGCGCAGCAGGCGTTGTTTGCCGGCTACAGCCGTACAGATGAGCGCGGTGCCGATAAGGAAGGCGTAAAAAACAGTATTGCGGCAGGCTATAACCCTTACAGCATGCTGATTACCGTGTGGAAGCTGGATGATTTGTCCAAGCAGGGCGGCGGTGCGAAATACGGTCTGTTCAGCAGCCATCCCGAGCCGGAAGAGCGTGTAAAACGCGTTATGAAGCAGTTGAAGGAATATAACATTCATCCGGATGTTACAGTTAAGGACGATGACCATGCGACTGTTACCGAGGGCAACTGGAGCTTTAACGTAAGTCAGAGCATTGGCAATACGAAGGGTAAATATCGTGCTTATATGCTCGCCGGCGGTTTGTGGAACGTGCGTCAGCGCGGAACTGTAAATCCCAACCATTTTGTGGTTTATGACAACGGCAGTACAGCAGATATCTATTATGACGATATCCAGGTTTTCCGTCTGTATACTCAGGATGCAGGTGCCTTTGGCAGTGCCGGCGCTTATGCCGCAGCTTGCGTTGATATGCTGCGTGATTGGGCGCAGATAGCCAATGCCAATGATGCTAAGTCTAAAAAGAAATAAGCGGATTTGAGTAATAAATAAAGCCATACCATGCTAAGCATTTTGCCTAGCTGGGTATGGCTTTTTAGTTGCTTTTAGACGGTAAGATGAGAAGGAAGTCTTACAGTACCTTTTGCAGGAGGTTCAGCACGTTTTTATGGGTGATTTTTTCAACGGTGCTGGCGCTGTATTTTTTGGAAAGGTATTCGTAAACCGCACTGTAATCCTGCACGCCGTGGAGGTTGTAGGGCGGATGGCTGATGCCGTCGAAGTCACTGCCGAAGCCGATATGGTCATCGTTGCCCATAAGGTTCAGCATATAGTCGATGTGACGGTAAATGCTTTCGATGCAGGCATCGTTGTAATCGTGCTCCAAAAATTGACCGGCAAAGGTAACGCCGATGAGGCCGTCATTTTCGTTGATTGCCAGAATCTGCTTGTCATCCAGGTTACGCGGATGCGGGCACAGAGCTTTGGCGTTGGAGTGGGTTGCGATGATAGGCTTGCTGCTTGCTTCGATAACATCCCAGAAGCCTGCGGGTGCGATGTGGGAAACGTCAACCAGCATACCGAGCTTGTTCATTTCGGCAACTACCTGACGGCCGAAAACGGTAAGACCGCCGCCGCTGCTTTCTTCGTTAACGCCGTCGGCAATATCGTTACGGTTGCTCCAGGTAAGAGTCATTGCACGCACGCCTAATGCGTAGAGGCAACGCAGTGCTTCCAGGCTGCCGTCGATAGCGCCGCCCTCTTCAATGGCGAGCAGAGTTGCAGCCTTGTGGTTGAGCACATCGGCAGCATCCTTTTTCGTGAGCACCTGCAGCACGTCAATACCGTCTGCGTGAAGCTTTTTTACCTCTTGCAGGTATTTGTCGAGCAGCTGCAGGGTGTAGCGCAGGCCGCCGTAATAACGGAATTCGTGTGTGGGTACGAAGATAGCACAGAATTGCAGACCGCCGCCGAGAGCGATTTGACGCTGAATGTCAAAATGCTGGTCATTTGCATAAAGGCTGGTGCCTTTCTTATATAATTCGGTAAGGGTATCACAGTGACAATCACAGATAAACATAGAGAAAACTCCTTTCAGAATTTATTAAACCCCCGCGTTTCCCGAACGTGGAACAGCGGGGGTTATAATACTGTAAATTTTTACTTAACAGTTAAAGGTACTTGCTTCTTACCAACCGGTGTAGTAGTAGAAGAAGGTCATACCGATGGTAACGATCATAGCGCCGGCCATGGGGAT
>CAKQHU010000060.1 GCA_934234275.1 uncultured Phascolarctobacterium sp. | reverse complement strand
ACCGCCCCCTCCACAAGCAGCAATGTAATTGATTCGCTGATGTCCGGCGAAGAAATAGCACCGTTAGAAGGCGCATTCGAAGCCGAAGGCCGCCAATGGTGGAAGGCTATTAACGCTCAAGGCGAGGTTGGCTATGTAAGCGCAGATTTTGTACGCGTAGCCTGCTAAATAAGCATTAAGGAAGTATCAGCAATGCTCAAAAAACTTTTAGGCTTAATATTCAGCGTCTGCCTGCTGCTAAGCTGCAGCTTAGCAGTTGCGGCGCCTGCGTCCGCCCTGTTCGGCAACGCCAGATATCTCATCTGCATCCACAAGCAAAGCTACCGCCTCGACGTCTATCAGCAGGGCGTGGAGGAAGCAGTCTGCAGCTATCCTATCGCTGTTGCCAAAAATCCCGGTGACAAGCAGTACACTGGCGACAACCGCACTCCCACCTCCTGGGGCAGTGCAGCAGCTATCCCCTCCTACTACACAGGTGCGGCAGTCGGCGTGCCTTCGGCGCAGGTTCCCTTCCGCATCGAAGAGGTTTGCCCGGCGCATTACTGGACACACGATTTCGGTGACGGCAAGGGCGTAATCGAAGGCGCCTACGGTCCCTGGTTCCTTTCGCTGGACACCGGCTGGATAGGCATCGGCATTCACGGTACACATGACCCCGCCTCTATCGGTACCATGGCCTCCGAGGGCTGCATCCGCCTGCGCAATGCGGATATCCAAAGCTTGAAGGAGCTTGTCTGCAGCGATAACGGCGGCATCGGCACAGGTGTAATCATCACCGAGGATTAAGCTATAAACCGCAACAACAAAACAAGGAGCTGTCACAGCTAACGCGTGACCGCCCCTTGTTTTTATTTTGCCTATATAACCAGCTTATTTAATAAACAGCCCCAGACCGATGCTCACCCGACGCTCGCGTCCGTCCGAAGGGTTGTTGACGATTTTGCCGTTGATGACCATTTCGCTACTGCCGCCGCCATCATAATTGACAGCGCTCACCGCACCCAGCTTCACAAAATACTGCGCCAGCTCTGCAAGCGTCATGCCTGCGGAAGCACTGCTTCTGCCGTCAACAACAAGTATCAGAAGCGTGCCGTCCTGTTTCAGGCCTAGCGCAGTGCGGGGCGCTCTGCCACGCGCAATATCGGGTGCCATCTGCTCCTCCGCAGTACGCACATTCACCCTGCCGTTTTCTACCAGCAGCGGACCGCCGCTGACAACAGTTGTTGCCGCATCTGCTATGCTGCTGCCCAGGCTCTGCGTAAGCATTACATGGTCGCCCAGGCGCAGGCCTGCCAAAGCAGCCGCATTTGTGCCATGACCGGAAAGCACTGCGCAGCCAGGCTCCAAGGACATATTGCCTGCCGTAGAAACAGCAACAACACTACCATTTTTTATCTTTACCTCACGCCCGTACTGATTCGTTTTGGTCGAGGTAGCGTAATAGGAGTTGAACAGCACCAAATCATTGGCAATGCGCGCACGGTTCATGCCCTTCAGCTGCAGCGCTCTGCCGTCAGGAAGTGTTACTTGTCCTGTATAGGCAATGTCGCGCACAATCTTCTGCTCATTGCCCTGCACTACATAACCGCTGCGCGGCGTAGCATCCATAGCGACAAAATTGCCCTTATCCTTAACGTTGCCGATAACCCAACCGTCGGTGTCAAAGTACGACGCGTTAATAGCAGCCAAAAGGCCTCTTTGCGCCGCCTGCTTAGCCAGGCTGCCGCGTCCGTTATACATGCCTGCGGCCGAGAAAGGCCTCAGCTCCAGGCGCGCCGAAGGCGCAACGCTCACCAGATAGCTTACCAACGGCCTGCCGTTCAGCTCCTCCTGCGCATAGGTATAGGTAACGCCGCCTGCCAGCTGCGTTGTTGTTTTGCTGATAGGAATGCGGTAAATATCCAGCACCAGACGGTCAGGATTTTTCAGATTATACAGCTTGTACTGGCAATCTCTGGTTAAATCGATAACCACCTGGGCCTTTTTCTTCTTCTTGACAGGCACAGTGATGTCTTTAATCACCGCATCCTGCTTAAAGACAGGCTTTTGCGTCAGCGCCGTGCCCTCAGGCAGGGTAACAACTAGCTGCAAGCCGTTTTTTTCGGCAGTATATTTAACAGGCTCTCTGCTGTCGAACACCAGACGTACTCGCGCAGGACTAACGCTGCTGCGCACAGCCGTAACGGGAGCGGCACTCGCCGCAAGCGGAGCGGCACACAGCGCAGCCAGCATAAAAACAGAACATATCAGTTTTTTGAAATTCATGTATAGGACCTCTTAAGAGAAAAACGAAGGTAGAAGGAAGAAGAGTGTATTAGAGCGTCGTAATTTATATATCATTACGCTCAGAAAAAATTTTCCCGTGCCCAAAGGGCACAACGCAAATTTCGTGTGGAACCAGGACGAAATGCTGCAAAACTCGCGCAATGCCAAAAGATATTTCAATATAAGTATATAATTGCGCTCAAACAGTTGCAGCACTTCTATGGTTCCAGACACTCATTTGCTAAAATTTTTATTCGCTGCACGATATATAAATTACTTGCTTTGGCGTCATGCTGTCCCTCTTGCCTGCCCCTCAGGGAAGGTGCCGAGCGTAGCGAGGCGGAAGGGGCCACTTCACATCTACACAAAAGGAGCTGCCAAAGGCAGCTCCTCCCCAAAATCAATAATCAACAATCAATACCCAAGCATCAATCAGCCAAATTAGACGCAGTATAAACAGTGCCCGGATGCAGCTTATCCAAATTCTCCAGCGCCTTGCCAGTGCCAAGAGCCACACACTCCAACGGATCATCGGCAATATGCGTAGTAATACCGGTTTCACGCTGCATAATCTCAGCCAAACCGTCAAGCAGCGCACCGCCGCCGGTCAGATAAATACCATTATCAACAATATCCGCAGCCAGCTCCGGCGGGCATTTTTCCAGAACACCGCGCACAGTAGCAATCAGAGAAGCAACAGCATCCTCCAATGCCGCACGGCAATCCTCAGAACTTACGCTAAAGGTAGTCGGCAGGCCGGTAACCATATCACGGCCGCGCACAGTAATAGACTCATTGCGTCCGTCAGCAATAACAGTAGCAACATTCATTTTGATTTCCTCAGCCGTGCGCTCACCGATAAGCACATTATGTACCTTCTTCACATGACGCACAATAGCCTCATCAAAATGGTCGCCGCCGATACGGATAGAAGAATCGACAACAATACCGCCCAGGCTCAGTACAGCGATATCGGTAGTACCACCGCCGATATCAACAACCATATTGCCGCGCGGTACGGAAATATCAATACCGGCACCAAGAGCTGCTGCCAACGGTTCCTCAATCAGATAGGTTTTGGAAGCGCCACCTTGGGTAGTAGCCTCCATAACAGCACGCTTTTCTACCGAAGTAATGCCGATAGGCACACAGGTCATAACACGCGGTTTGAAAAACAGGCTCTTGCCTGCAACCTTCTCAATAACGTAAGCAAGCAGCTTCTGCGTTACGGTATAGTTCGCAATAACGCCTTCCTTCAGCGGACGGATAGCAACGATACTGCCGGGAGCACGTCCCAGCATTTCTCTGGCATCATCGCCCACAGCCAGCACCTTGTTGCGCACTTTATCAATAGCCACAACAGAAGGCTCCTTCAGGACAACGCCCTTGCCCTTGACATAAACAAGAATGTTAGCGGTACCCAAATCAATACCGATATCCATACTCTTAAACATTAGTCATATCTCCTTAATCTACATCTATGCGTTCAATATCTGCACCCAGATTTTTCAGCTTAGCAACAATGTTCTCATAGCCACGGTCAATATGGTGCAAATCGCCGATACGTGTCGTACCCTCAGCCACAAGGCCTGCCAGAATCATAGCGGCACCGGCACGCAAATCGGTTGCACGCACATCACAGCCGGTCAGCTTGCAGGGACCGTCAATAACGGCACTGCGGCCTTCGGTAGAAATCTGCGCACCCATGCGGTTCAGCTCAACCACATGCATGAAACGGTTCTCAAAAACAGTTTCCGTAACCTTGCTGCGGCCCTCGGCAATAACCATCATCGCCATCATCTGAGCCTGCATATCCGTCGGGAAGCCGGGATAAGGCAGAGTTTTGATAGATACAGCCTTCAGCGGATTCTTGCCGATAACGCGTACCTTATCAATATCCTCTTCAACCACGGCACCTGCCTCGCGCAGCTTGGCAATCAGCGGCTTCTGGTGCTCCGGCAGAACATTTTCCACAACAATATCACCGCCGGTCATAGCAGCAGCAATCATATAAGTGCCTGCCTCAATACGGTCCGGAATAATGGTATAGTCTGCGCCATGCAGCTTCTCTACACCCTCAATGCGGATAGTATCGGTACCGGCACCGCGGATTTTGGCACCCATCTTGTTCAGATAGTTGGCCAAATCGACAATCTCCGGTTCCTCG
Organism: uncultured Phascolarctobacterium sp.; assembly: GCA_934234275.1. GTDB lineage: Bacteria > Bacillota > Negativicutes > Acidaminococcales > Acidaminococcaceae > Phascolarctobacterium_A. The sequence continues at coordinate 3,391 of CAKQHU010000060.1, read as the reverse complement.
GCAGCATTTTCCAAAATAGTAGTACCCTCAGCAAGAGAAGCTGCCATCATAATATTTTCGGTAGCACCTACGCTCGGGAAATCAAAATAAATGCTGGTACCCTTCAGTCCCTCAGGAGCACTTGCTTCAATATAGCCATGTCCCTGCTCGATTTTTACACCCAGAGCCTCAAAGCCCTTGAGATGAATATCAATCGGACGGGCGCCGATAGCGCAACCGCCGGGCATAGAAATACGCGCTTTACCGATACGCGCCAGCAGAGGTCCCATTACCAAAAAGGACGCACGCATGGTACGCACCAGCTCATACGGTGCTTCATACGAGGTTATCTCGGTGCTGTCGATATCCAGCACATTCTTTTCCGGACTGCATTCTACAGCCAGTCCCAGACATTTTAAAACTTCACTTATAGTATGCACATCTTCCAGCATCGGAACTTCATCAAGATGACTTGGGGTAGTTCCCAGGATAGAAGCTGCAATAATCGGCAGTACAGCGTTTTTCGCACCGCTGGTTTTAACTGCACCAACGAGGCGGTTTCCGCCCTTCACAATTAGTTTTTCCAAAATAACCCTCCTGCATATGCGAAGTCGGAAAAATTTTTCCGTAACAAATATTTTATCATCAAACACAGGCTCTTTTCAAGACTTAATAAAAATCCGGAAAATTTTGCCACAGGCATATTTCGCCCGACCTTATAAGAAAAAGCCGGCACTGCTTCCGGCTCAGAAATTCACCCGCTGGCGGTCTGCTAAAATATTATAATAGGTTTCCTTCTCCATTAATTCCCTGCGGATAGCCTTTTTAGCATCCTCATCAGCACATTCCGCCAGACGCTTGCGCAAAAAAGCTATATCCTGCTTCAGCATCAGCATTTTGTTTCCTGCCAGACTTTCTACGATATCAGCCATCTTACAGTCACCGTCCTTACTTATATATCTTGTGCTTCTTCTCAAGAAGCTTAGCGGCCTTGCCTAGTTCTACATATTATAGTCTACTATAAGCAAGTTTAATATGCAAGGAAAAATCTGTGACAAAACGCAAAAACCGCCCGACAGGAGCATCCCGCCGGGCGGCTTAACTTTACAGCCTGATAATTTCGGCTTTACCAGCAAACATTTCCGCCAACGCAGCAAGCTGCGCATCCTGCGCCACATCACCCACAAGCACCGTATCCGGTGCCAGCAGACTGATGCTGATGTCGCTGAACATCTGCCGCAGCTCGTTAATCATCCTGGCGTCACCATCATTAATTCTGCCCGGAGTACGCTCTGCCAGATGCCAGTAGAGCTGCTTTAAAATATAGCTTTCGTTTTTGTTGTACTCTTTGATATTGTCAATAATGTTATAGGGATAGACATCATTCTCCCGCCAGGTAGCCTTAAAAATATCCAGCACCTTATTTTCATAAGCAGCCTTATATTCATTCCAGCCCTCGCGGTCGTCATATTTCAGCATATCCTCCAGCTTGTCACGGCAGCTGATAACCTTACGGCAACGCACAAGCATTGCATAAATCAGCGCCCGCTCCGCTTCCGTAGCCTGCGGCTCCTCGCGCGTAACAGTCATTACCTGCAACCTGCCGGCCTTGCCAAGCATGCGCTCGGCAGCAAGTTTTGCGCTTGCCAGATGCTGCATCGATAAGCTGCTGTCAACAGTATTTACAGGAAGTCCCAAATCAGCCAGTTCTGCCACTTCTTTTTCAGAGGCCAGAACAAGTACGCGCACAGGCTCCTTGCCTACCAGCAAAGCTGTTACAGCTGCTGTATTCATTTGTCGCTCTCCAGGAAAGCAGCAAATGCTTTATAGGTGTAATAAACATCCAGCTTAGAGCTCAGCTCGAACGGAGAATGCATGCACAGAATAGGCACACCAAGATCGACTACATCCATATCCATAGAAGCAACATACAATGCAACGGTACCGCCGCCGCCTTCGTCTACAGCGCCCAACTCGCCGATTTGCCAGAAAACATCAGCCTCATCCATAATGCTGATAACCTTGGCCATTGTTTCGGCACTGGCATCGTTGGAGTCGGATTTACCGCGCGCACCGGTATATTTGGTCAGTACAGGGCCTTTATTGACAAAGCAGCTGTTGCGCTCTTCATATACGGAAGCAAAGCTCGGATCGTAGGCACCGTTAACATCGGAGGAAAGTGCGGTAGTATTGCGCAGCAGCTTGCGGATGTTGGCACCCTGAGTTGCTGCCAGATCCTCCAGATAGTGCAGCACGAAATCGGAATTCAGGCCGGTGTTGCCGTAGGAACCGATTTCTTCTTTATCTGCCAAAATCGTAACAGTGGTGTAGTACGGCGCTTTGGTATCAATTTCCGCAGTCAGTGCGGTATAAGCGCAAACCTTGTCATCTTGGCCGTAAGCACCGATCAGGCTGCGGTCCAAGCCGACATCCTGCGCCTTGGTTGCGGGAACAAATTCAATTTCCGCACGCATAAAATCATGCTCGGTAATACCGTACATTTCGTTGAGCAGAGCCAGCGCGTTCAGCTTAACGGCATCCTTTACGCCTTCTTCTTCGCCTTCGTCAACAAAAGGCAGGCTGCCGATAACAATATTCAGCTCCTCGCCCTTAATGCCTTCGCCCAGCTTGCGCTCGTTCTGCTTAGCGCAAAGATGCGGCAGCAAATCGGTTACGCAGAATACGGGGTCGCCGGCGTTTTCGCCCACGCATACCTTTACCAGCTCGCCGTTCTTCTTGATGATAACGCCATGCATAGCCAGAGGCACGGTTACCCATTGATATTTGCGGATACCGCCGTAATAATGCGTTTTGAAATAGGCCATCTCATGGTTTTCGTATACCGGATTCGGTTTCAAATCCAGACGCGGAGAATCGATATGCGCAGCGTTCAGGCGCACGCCTGCCTCCAGCGGTGCGGTGCCGAAGGTGGACATAGCCAGAGATTTGCCGCGATTTACAAAGTAAACCTTGTCGCCGGGTTTATATTCTTTGCCTTCCTCGAAAGGAACATAGCCTGCAGCAGCCAGCTTTTCTACAGCCTTGGCGGTAAATTCGCGCTCGGTCTTTGCTGTATCCAAAAATTCCTTGTAGCCTTCGCAGTATGCAAACGCTGCTTCCTTGGCAGCGGTGTTCTTCTTAGCGATATGGGGGAATTCCCATGTCAAACTCTTTTGCAATTCCTTTGCAGTTGTCATAATCTATCACTCCTTGTATAAGCTTTAGTAAGCGGTGCCAAACAGCACTATGTAAATAATACCACAAATAGCACCTTTTGGGGAGAGGAAGGGAAATGTATACAATACAAAAACCCCCGCCCTGACGGACGGGGGTAATTTTTTGGCATTGTCGCAATGCTTATTACAGCTTGTGAGTAGTACGCAAGCGGGCAACAGCTCTCTTCAGCGCGTTT
>CAKQHU010000059.1 GCA_934234275.1 uncultured Phascolarctobacterium sp. | reverse complement strand
TCCTCGCATTAGCAGGTATCGGGCTGATTGTTGTCGGCTGTATAATTTATTCCGTAATCAAGAGTTTTGATGAGTAGAAGATTTACTCAAGCTTCCCGTGTTGCCCTTCAAAATTAACTGTTAAAAATAACCGCTAGTGTAGGAGCTGGGCGGTTATTTTTTTGCGGTTTTAGAGAAAATATGCACAAAAGCAGACCATTGCATCCGAAAATGATGTAAAGGTCTGCTTTTAATCTTCTTTATTCAGCAAGGAAGCCTGCTTATGCCAGCTCCTTAGTTACAACGTCAGCAATAGCGTTGGCAATCTGTTCCAGACGCTCCTGCTTCGGTCCTTCAGCCATAATACGGATTAAAGGCTCGGTGCCGGAAGCACGTACCAGAATCTGGCCGTTTTCGCCCAGCTCATCCTGATACTTTTTGATTACTTCCTGAATAGCAGCCTTTTCTTCCCAGCCGTTTTTATTCTTCACGCGTACGTTCAGCAGAATCTGCGGGAATTTAGTCATTACGCCGCTCATCTCGGACAGAGATTTATTGTTGCGAACCATTGCACACAGCAGCTGTACCGCAGTCAGAATGCCATCGCCGGTTTTAGCGAATTCGGAGAAAATAATATGACCGGATTGCTCGCCGCCGATAGAATAATTGTGCTTGAGCATTTCTTCCAGTACATAGCGGTCACCAACAGCAGTTTTGACAGTTTTACCGCCATGAGCCTTCATAGCCTGATGCAGGCCAACGTTGCTCATAACAGTGGTTACCAGCATATTGTCATGCAGCTTGTTGCGCTTCATCAGCTCCAGCGCGCAAATCAGCATAATCTGGTCGCCGTCCATAGCCTCGCCGTTTTCGTCAACTGCCAGGCAACGGTCAGCGTCACCGTCATTGGCAATACCAACATTAGCGCCAACCTCAAGAACCTTCTTCTGCAAGGCTTCCAGATGAGTGGAACCACAGCCGTTGTTGATATTAATACCGTTAGGCTCGTTGAAAATTGCCACAACCTCAGCACCGAGACTGCGCAGGATAACCGGTGCGATTTCGCTGTTGGCACCGTTGGAGCAGTCCATAACAATCTTCAGGCCGTTCAGCTTAGCATAAGCGGTGCTCAGAATATGCTTAATGTACAGCGCAGACAAATCCTTTTCATGAATAATCTGGCCGACGCTGCTGCCGCTTACTGCCTGAGTGTAATCAATCGGTGCAGCAACGATAGCTGCAATTTCGTCCTCTACAGCGTCAGGCAGCTTGTGGCCTGTCTGAGAGAAAAATTTGATGCCGTTGTCTTCAAACGGATTGTGAGAAGCAGAAATTACTACACCAGCGTTAGCCTTAACCTCACTAGTTAGGAAAGAAACTGCCGGAGTCGGCATAACGCCCAGAAGATGTGCATTGCCGCCGGCGCTGCAGATACCTGCTGCCAAAGCGCTTTCCAGCATTTGTCCGCTGCGGCGTGTATCTCTGCCGATAATAATTTTCGGGCAGGAAACCTCGCGGCCAAAGTATTTTGCGGCAGCATAGCCCAGCTTAAAGGCCAGCTCCGGAGTAAGCTCTACGTTCGCCACACCGCGAACACCATCAGTACCAAATAATCTTGCCATTTTTTGTAATAACCTCCCTAATGTTAATTCGTTTATATGTGAGTTGGGAATTGTTGACGAAAATCTATACACAACCCCTCTGTCACCTACGGTGACATCTCCCCTTTCAGGGGCGATATAACAGGCTTACAAGCAGTAAACTTCGCAATTCTTGAAACCTTTATATGCTCCCTGAGTCGCAAAGCGACATTAGCACGACCAGCAGTTTGTCGCAAGACATAGCTTGCGACAAACTGGGTCTTAGCGTCAAGGGAGCTGTCAAAATCACTAACGTGATTTTGACTGAGGGTTGTTTATTGCTCCAACCTAAATTACTTCATCGGCGCGAATCTTTCCATAATCGCGCGCGCCACATGATAGCCGTCAAGTGCAGCGCTCATAATACCGCCGGCATAGCCTGCGCCTTCGCCGCAGGGGTAAAGCAAATCATGCGTCAGCGATACATAACTCTGTCTGTCGCGCTCAATACGAACCGGCGCCGAGGTGCGTGTTTCCACGCCCGTCAGCAGTGCACCGCCGTCAGCGTAACCCGCCAGCTTGCGTCCGAAGCTCGTAATGCCCTCGCGCAGAGTATCCGTGACGTAGGCAGGCAGCACCTTGTCTAAGCTGCAGGCCGTCAGTCCCGGACGATAGCTTGGCTGCACCATGCACTCCAGGGACGGCGTGCTGCGCTTCAAAAAGCTGTCCAGATTTTGCGCAGGCGCATAATAGCTGCTGCCTGCCGCCGCATAAGCAAGCTGCTCATAGCGGCGCTGGAATTCTACGCCCGCCAGCGCACCCTCACCGAAATCCCGGCTGTCTACATTCACTACCAACGCACTGTTGGCAATGCCGCTGTCGCGCTTAAACATGCTCATACCGTTGACAACCACGCCGCCGGCCTCCGAAGCAGCGGCAACTACCTGACCGCCCGGGCACATGCAGAACGAATAGGCTGTGCGTGTTTTATCCTGCGTGTGGTAAACAAGCGCGTAATCCGCTGCGCCCAGCAGATGATGTCCGGCAAAGCTGCCGTACTGCGCCCTGTCAATCAGCTCCTGCGGATGCTCGATGCGCAAGCCGATAGCAAAGGGCTTCGCCACAATGCCTACGCCCCTGCGTGCCAGCATAGCGTAGGTATCACGCGCACTGTGACCGCAGGCCAGTACCACGGCTCCTGCCGCCAGCCTTTCGCCGCCGTCAATGATTACGCCCTGGACCGCATTATTTTTTATGTCCAAATCAACAACATGCGCATCGTAACGCACGCTGCCACCCAGCTCCGCAATGCGGCGGCTGAGTCCCTGTACCATCGCACGCAGCTTATCCGTGCCTACGTGCGGCTTGTGCTCGTACAAAATATTTTCCGGCGCGCCTGCATCCACAAAGAGCTGCAGGATTTCAGCCATCATAGGATCATTCACACGCGTAGTCAGCTTGCCGTCCGAGAAGGTGCCTGCACCGCCCTCGCCGAACTGTACGTTGGACGCGGGGTTAAATTCTCCCGTCTGCCAAAAATGCTGCACATCCTGCACGCGCTGTGCCACCGGCTTGCCGCGCTCCAAAAGCAGCGGCTTGTAGCCATGCTCAGCCAGCTGCAGTGCTGCTAAAAGTCCCGCAGGACCGGCACCGATGACTACAGGCGGTGCGCTCAGCGGCAGTGTGCCAAGCTCCAGCGCCGGCTGCTGCTGCTCCTGATATTGCGTAATATCACGGTCCGCCAACAGGCGCTTCGCCTGCCTGCCGCCTGTTTCAACCTCTGCCAGCACATGGTAGTTGAGGCAGATATCATTTTTCTTGCGCGCATCCACTGCCTTGCGTACTATCCGCACACTGCCCAAAGCATCGCGCGGTATACCGCATTTGCGGCACACCGCCTGCTCCAGCGTCTGCTCCTGACGCAGGCTGATACGCACATTATTTATTTTCAGCTTCATCTATAAATCAGTTCTGCCTTTCTACCGATATTTTAATCTGCACCGTACGTCTTTCGGGAATAACCTTTTCCGGCAAATCCAGCTCAGCCGCCACAACAGTGCTGCCGTTAACCCTGCTTACATCCACCGGCTTGGTCTTGACATCCTTCAGCTCCTTCAGCACGGAAGGCGGTGCGGTAACGCGGATGCTTGTCGGCACAATCTCTGTTTTGGTAACAACAATACCGGCAGGCAAATCACCGCTCATAACCAGCTTAACAGGAATATCAAGCGAATGCATCTGGCTTACCATGTTGGCCTGCACCATAACGCGCTCAGGGATAATTCTCATATTAGGAATATCGTAACCGTCGTCACTCACGGCAACCAGCTCGCTTTCCGCCTGGAAGCTACCGGTATGGTTGCTGATATCAATCGGAGCAACAACACGGTTTACCTTATCGATACGATGCGTTGCACCGCGCAGTGTAACCTCCGCCGGAGTAATTATACTGTTGCCGATGGTCATATCACCGTTCACAGCTCCCACGATACGCGTAGTAACGGGAACCTTTTTCTCGCTTACCGTATCCACATATACGGAAACCTCCTTAGGCGTTACGGATACAATCTCGCCGCCGGAGTAGGTTACCGTAATCGGCAGGCTCTGCTGACCTTCGGTTATATTTTTTAAATTGATAGAAGCATTGATTTCGGAACTCAGATTATCGGAACTCAGCTTGGCACGCGAGCCGCGCACCTTAACAAGAATTTTATCGGGAGCATTAAAGACCATCATATTCTGCGGCAGATTTCTCTGCTGCAGGCGCACCTCGATATTACGCTCGATTATCGGGTTCTGGTCGGTCATTACGTATACCCACAGGCCGCAGGCCATGAGCAGGCAGATAATCCTTGCCAACAGGTTTTCCTTACGCGCCAGCCTTTGCAAAAATCTCATTTTTTCTCACCGCCCCACAAGCTCTTGATTTTATCAACCAAAGAATTCTTAACTGCCGCATGCGGACGGAAAATTGCCGTGCGCAGAATTTCCTTCACATCATCCACCGTCAGATACCGCATCAGCTCGCCATTGCGGGCAATGGAAATCGTACCGGTTTCCTCGCTGACAACAAGAATCATCGCATCGGACTGCTCGGACATACCGATAGCGGCACGATGGCGGGTACCAAGCTCCTGGCTCAGATTACGGTTTTCCGTAAGCGGCAGCAGGCAGCAGGCAGCAACAACACGGTTGCCGCGGATAACTACAGCGCCGTCATGCAGCGGTGTATCCTTAACAAAAATGTTCTGCAACAGTCCCGAGCTCACCAGACCGTCAATCGGCACACCGGTTTCGATACGCTCTGCCAGACCGGTAGCACGCTCAAAGACCATCAGCGCGCCTACCTTGTTTTTGCTCATCACCTTAGTGGCGTGAGCAACGGCATCCAGCATTTCCTCCAGCTCCTGCTCGTCCAGCTCGCTGCCCTTATGAAACAGCTTGCCGCGGCCGATTTGCTCCAAAGCACGGCGCAGCTCCGGCTGAAAGACAACAGGCAGGGCAACCATAATCACCGTCATGCTCTTTTCCAGCAGCCAGCTGATAACATGCAGATTCAGCCAGCGGCAGATAAGCGTGAAGCCTATCAGCACCATGAGGCCCTTGCCCAATGTTGCGGCACGGGTGTTTTTCAGCATCAGGAATAAACGATAAAGAAAATAGGCAACGACGACAATATCTATAACATCCAAAAATGTGATTGTCGAAAGCAAGCCTTGCAGTTGTATCATCATAATTGCATTGCTCCTATCTATCAGACACTATCGACTAAGCGCTAAGCCTTAGTCCATTTTCAGAATCGCCATGAATGCCTCCTGCGGCAGCTCTACACTGCCAACCTGCTTCATGCGCTTTTTACCTTCCTTCTGTTTTTCCAGCAGCTTGCGCTTACGGCTGATATCGCCGCCGTAGCACTTCGCCAGTACGTCCTTACGCATTGCGCGGACGTTTTCGCGGGCAATAACCTTGTTGCCGATTGCTGCCTGTACCGGAATTTCAAACATCTGACGCGGAATCAGGCTGCGCAGCTTTTCAACCAGCTGACGGCCGCGGACGGTAGCAAATTCCTTATGCACAATCGCGGAAAGCGCATCGACAGGCTCGCCGTTCAGCAGGATATCTACCTTTACCAGATCGGAATAGCGATAGCCGGACAGCTCGTAGTCCAAGGAAGCATAACCGCGGGTAGCGGATTTCAGACGGTCAAAATAGTCAAAGATAATCTCACTCAGCGGTAATGCGTAGTGAATCATAACACGGGTATCATCAAGATACGTCATGTTATCGTATTCACCGCGTTTTTCCTGGCTAAGCTCCATAACAGCGCCTACATAATCCTTCGGCACAATAATAGTTGCATTAACAAAAGGCTCCTCAACATGGTCGATAACAGTCGGGTCCGGGAAGAGGGACGGGTTATCTACCATTTCAACGTCGCCGTTGGTGCGGAATACCTCATAAATAACATTCGGTGCGGTAGTAATCAGGCTCAGATTATATTCGCGCTCCAAACGCTCCTTGATAACGTCCATATGCAGCAGGCCCAAAAAGCCGCAGCGGAAGCCAAAGCCCAGCGCGGTAGATGTTTCCGGCTCAAATACCAGAGAAGCATCGTTCAGCTGCAGCTTTTCCAAAGCATCACGCAGATTATCGTAATCGGAATTCTCTACCGGATACAGACCGCAGTATACCATCGGGGTAGCCTTGCGATAGCCCGGCAGCGCCGCTTCCGCAGGATTGTTACCGTCTGTTACGGTATCGCCGACGCGTGCATCCTTAACGTTTTTGATGCTGGCAGCAAAGAAGCCTACCTGGCCTTCCTCCAGCTCATCAACATTGACGATGCCCGGTTTGAAGTAACCAACCTCGGTAACATCAAATTCCGCACCGGTTGCCATCATGCGAATCTTCATGCCCTTGCGCAGACGTCCTTGCATAATGCGTACATATAAAACTACGCCCTTGTAAGCGTCAAATTTGGAGTCGAATACCAAGGCCTTCAGCGGTGCTTCCGCATCGCCCTGCGGTGCCGGCACGCGCGCTACGATTGCTTCCAGTACGTCCTCGATGCCAATGCCTGTCTTGGCACTGCACAAAACTGCGTCGGAGGCATCAATACCGATAACGTCCTCGATTTCCCTTTTAACATGCTCCGGGTCCGCACTCGGCAAATCAATCTTATTGATAACCGGGATAATCTCCAGATCGTTATCCAACGCCAGATACACGTTGGCCAAAGTCTGCGCTTCAATGCCCTGGGTAGCGTCAATAACCAGCAATGCGCCCTCGCACGCTGCCAATGCACGCGAAACCTCGTAGGTAAAGTCTACGTGGCCCGGGGTGTCGATAAAGTTCAGCATATACTCCTCGCCGTTGCGCGCCTTGTAAATGCTGCGCACAGCCTGCGCCTTGATGGTGATGCCGCGTTCACGCTCCAAATCCATGGAATCGAGAATCTGCTCCTCCATCTCACGCTTGCTCAGCGTTCCTGTATATTCAATCAATCTGTCCGCCAGGGTAGACTTGCCATGATCTATATGGGCGATAATAGAAAAGTTGCGAATGTGATTTTGTTCAATCATAAAATACTCTTCCTGCTCCTTCATTAAAATGTATTATTTCAGGCCGTTTTTGGCTTGAGCCTGTTTTATTAGTACTAATTATTATACCATTATACGGCAAAGCCTGTAAACTAAAAAGAGAGACAGCTCGCGCCATCTCTCTTCATACTGCGTTTTATTTCAGCTTGGTGTCCTCAAATTCAACGCACTTGTAATAATTGTCGATTTTATAATTCAGCTTATCGAGCGTTTCCTGCATCTGCGCCATGCGCTCCAGCAGCTTGGCACGCTCCTCGATTAAAATTTCCTTGCGTGCTGCCCGCGTCTTGTCGCCCTGCTGAAACAGCGCCACATATTCAATCAGGCTTTCTACCGAAATGCCTGCTGCGCGCATGCATTTAGCAAAGTTTACCCAGTTGCAGTCCGTTTCATTGTAGTCACGAATACCGCTTTCATTGCGGTTGACTGTCGGAATCAGGCCGATGCGCTCATAATAACGCAACGTGTCCGCTGTAATGTCATACATTTTGCTAACTTCGTTTATTTTCATCCTGCTTACCTCCTGACAAGATTATTTCCTGCTTTCTGCTTATATTTTAGCATTTGGAGTCAGCTCCAGGTCAAGCGTCCGCAAAATATTTTTTACAGGAACAGGCAGGCATATTTGTGATTTTCTCTTGCATAATGCTCGCATTCGTGGTAGAATAATGCAGTACAAGAAAATTCAGGAGGTGAAATTCGTTGCCGAACATTAAATCTTCC
>CAKQHU010000058.1 GCA_934234275.1 uncultured Phascolarctobacterium sp. | reverse complement strand
GGAGCAATCTGGCCGTATTCATCCTGCAGGAAGTAGCTCTTCATGCCGTGGAAGATGCCCAGCTTGCCGTTTGCCATGGTTGCGGCGTTCTTGGGATTGTCTACGCCCAGGCCTGCAGCCTCTACGCCGATTAAGCGCACGTCCTTGTCCTCGATGAAGTCATAGAACATACCCATAGCATTGGAGCCACCGCCTACGCAAGCCACCAGCACATCAGGCAGGCGTCCTTCCTTTTCCAGCATCTGCGCTTTGATTTCCTCGCCGATGATCTTCTGGAAGTCACGCACAATTTCCGGATACGGGTGCGGGCCCATAACGCTGCCCAGAACATAGTAGGTATCCTCAACACGTTCGGTCCATACGCGCAGCGCTTCGTTTACTGCGTCCTTCAGGGTACCGGTGCCGCTGCTTACAGGCACAACCTTCGCACCAAGAAGCTCCATGCGGAACACGTTGAGCGCCTGACGCTCGCAGTCCTCCTTGCCCATGTAAACAACGCATTCCATGTTCATCAGCGCCGCTGCGGTAGCAGTCGCAACACCGTGCTGGCCTGCGCCGGTTTCGGCGATAACACGCTTTTTGCCCATCTTCTGCGCCAGCAGAATCTGTCCCAGAACGTTGTTGATTTTGTGGGCGCCGGTGTGGTTCAAATCCTCACGCTTCAGGTAAATCTTGCAGCCACCCAAATCCTTGGTCATCTTCTCTGCATAATACAAGAGGGACGGTCTGTTGGCATATTCGCGGTACAGGCGCGCCAGCTCCGCCTTGAATTCGGGATCGTTTTTAAATTTTTCATAGGCAGCCTCTAATTCCAGTACTGCGTTCATCAAAGTTTCCGGCATATATTGACCGCCGTGAATACCATATCTACCTTTTGTCATCGTTATCTCCCCTTACCTCCGCTATAAATGCGGCAATTTTCTCCGGGTCCTTCAACCCTTCTGTTTCTACGCCACCGCTTACATCTACGGCAAAGGCGTTACTGTTTTTCAATACATCCGCAACATTCGCTGCCTCCAGGCCGCCTGCGATAAAATACGGCTTGTTGATTTTTTCATCTGCCACCAGCGCTAAATCAAAACGCTTGCCGGTGCCGCCGTACTGCCCCTTGGTATAGGTATCAAAGAGCAGGTAATCGCAGGGATAAGCTTGCAGATTCTCAAAGGAGCCTGCGTCCTTCACGCGGACTGCTTTGATAATCGGCAGCTCCGTCTGCAGCCGCAGCCTTTCGCAGTAGGCTGCATCCTCGTCACCGTGCAGCTGGATAATGTCTATCGTCCTGCTTGCTGCCAGGCGTGCAATCAAATCTATCTCGGCATTGACGAAAACGCCGACTGCCTTAATCTGCGGGTTAAGCATTGCCTTCAGCTGTGCTGCCTGCTGCTCCGTCACCTCGCGTTTGGTCTTGGCAAAAACGAAGCCTATATAATCCGGCAGCAGCTTGTTGACGCACTCTATATCCTGCGCACGCTTCAAGCCGCAGATTTTAACCTTTACCTTACGCATCACGCATCTCCTTCAGCATTGCCGCCGCATCCGCGCTGCGCATCAGGGCTTCGCCCACCAGCACCGCCTGTACGCCTGCCTGCTTCAGCGCCTGCGTATCGGTAGCACACTTGATGCCGCTTTCCGCTACAAAAATCTTGCTTGCTGGAATCGCATCCCTCAGACGCAGGCTGTTCACCGGGTTCACGCTGAAATCCTTGAGATTGCGGTTGTTCACGCCGATGATTTCCGCGCCCGCCGCCAGTGCCTGCTGCACCTCGCCTTCGGTGTGCGCCTCCACCAGCGCGCTCAGCCCCAGCTCCTGCGCCTGCGCCAGGTATTCACCCAGCTGCGCTGCACTCAGCAGGCTGCAGATAAGCAAAATCGCGTCGGCTCCGATGCATTTTGCCTCGTAAATCTGGTACTCATCCAGCGTGAAATCCTTCCGCAAAATCGGCAGCTCCACTCTTTGGCGCACTGCCTGCAGGTAAGCATCGCTGCCCTGGAAGAACTGCGGCTCCGTCAGGCAGGAGATAGCTGCTGCGCCGCCGGCCTCGTACTCTGCAGCCTTGCGCAGGTAGATGTCCGTAAAATCGGGGGCAATCACGCCCTTCGAGGGGGAGGCTTTCTTCAGCTCGGCGATGACACTCAGGCCGGGGGCAGCAAGCGCTGCCCTGAAATCCTTGCCCTGCGGTCTGCCCTCTGCCTCATCACGCACCGCGTAAAGGCTTTTGTGCGCTTTGAGCGCCCGCACACGCTCTTTGGTATATTCCGTAATCTCATCTAAAATCATAATCTAACCTCTTTAATCAGCTTATTTATTGCTCAGCTCAATCAGCTTTTCCAATGTCTGCAGTGCCTTGCCGCTGTCAATCAGCTCTGCCGCCAGCTTCACGCCATCCGCAAAGCTCTCAGCCTTGCCGCCGATGTACAGGCTGGCACCGGCATTCAGCAAAACTGCATTGCGTTTCGGTCCCTGCGCTCCCGCAAGAATGTCGCGCGTAATCTGAGCGTTTTCCTCCGGCAGACCGCCTACCAGATCAGCCTTGGTGCAGCGCTCCATGCCGAAATCCTCAGGCTTAATCACGTAATTTTTCATCCAGCCGTCTTTGAACTCGCAAACGGTAGTCGGTGCGCTCAGAGAAATCTCATCAAGTCTGTCCTGACCGTAAACCACCATGCCACGCTTAACGCCCAGATTCATCAGTACCTGCGCCAACGGCTGAACCAGGTACTCGTCATACACACCCAGGAGCTGCATCTTCGGGCTGCCGGGGTTCGTCAGAGGTCCGAGGATGTTGAATACTGTGCGGATGCCCAGCTCCTTGCGGATAGGTCCGACATATTTCATCGAAGTGTGATACTTCTGTGCGAAGAAGAAGCACATGCCGACTTCCTTTAACAGCTCCACGCATTTTTCCGGGTCCTGCTGAATGTTCACGCCCAGCGCCTCCAGGCAATCAGCAGTGCCGCATTTGGAGGAAGCGGCGCGGTTGCCGTGCTTGGCAACCTTCATGCCGCCTGCCGCAGCAACCAGAGCGGAGGTTGTGGAAATGTTGAAGCTGTTGGAGCCGTCACCGCCGGTACCGACGATTTCAAAGATGTCCATGCCGGTTTCGCATTTCAGTGCGTGGTCACGCATCGCTGCAGCGCAGCCGGCGATTTCATCGGTAGTTTCCGCCGTAGTGCTCTTGGTAGAAAGCGCTGCCAGAAAGGCCGCATTCTGCGTTGCACTTGTTTCACCGCTCATAATCTCGTTGATTACGTCATATGCTTCGTTATAGGTTAAGTCCTCTTTGCCGACGATTTTTACAATTGCTTCTTTAATCATTTTAATTCCTCCCATAGTTTAAAGCTTTAACATTCTACGAGAAGGTCTATCACAGATTTATTATACAAAAAAGCCTGTCCTGAAGCTGCTTAGCTTTTCTAAGCAATTCCAAGGACAGGCTATAAATACTTATACCTGCGGTACCACCTTGTTTCGCCGCTATCGCGACGCTCTCTCGCAGAGTGCCATCACACTCCTCACCTTTAACGCCGGTGTTGCGTTGCCGAATACTCTCGCCGAAGCGATTTGACAGCACCCTCAACGGTCCATTTATCAGCCTGCATCTCTATCCGGCTTCCACCTGCCCGAACTCTCTGTAAGCGCATCTGCTGACTTGATCTCCGTCTCAACGGTTTGTGGTTTTTTTGAAGTTGTGCCTAGTTTACCACTGCGGATATCTTTCGTCAACACCTTTGTACAAAAACTTGCAGATTTTTTTATTATAGGAAACTTTTGTAAAGCTGTTTACAGATTCGTAACAAAACGCTCTGCGTACTACCGTCAGTAATACGCAGAGCGTTAAGCTTACCTGCTGATATATTTTCTGCTTCGCCCTACGCCGATAGGCGCAAGTCTGCCTGCATCACACAGCTCCTGCAAAAGCTTATAAGCCTTAGTTGTTCTTACCAATAGCGCCTCCTCAACCTGCTTGCGTGTAACATAGCCCTGCGCAACAGCCAGCTGCATTATCCGCTCTTTTTCATCAACAAAGCCGTAGCTTTCCTGCGTTTCGCTGATGCCCAGCTCCTTGGCCTGCACCTCATTGATATTGGGCAAAATAACCTTAAAGCCACCGTAAACCGCAATAAATTCCGGCTTAGCCTCAGCGCCAAGATAGCTCTGCTGAATTTTTTCAATCCCCGTACCAAAGCTTTCAATTAAACGCAAGCGGTAGAACACGGCAGCCAGCGCAGGATTGCGCGTCTGCGATACGCCGATAAAAATCGTTTCCATTTTTAAGCCAGTGACGAGTCCTCCCAAAGAAATAAACTCAATGCGGTCATCATAAATATTAACCAACGTGCTGCCGCTGAAGCTGTAATCACGGTGTACCAGGCAATTCAGCAGCACCTCACGCACAGCCTCAGGCGGATAATCCTTCGTATCTACACGCTCCAAGCCGTGAAAGGTTGCCTTCGTTTTATTATAATTATCTATAAATGCGTAAGCATCGTAAAGCTGCTGCAGCAAAGAGCCGGTAAACTCACGTCTGTCGCGAAAAACCGCTCTCGTGCTGCCCTGAAAAACCGCAACCTTCAGCGAATGCTCGCACTGCTCGGAAAGCAGCAGCGCCAGATTCGTGTACAGGCCATCGTCACCGATGAGCTTAAGCGTGCGCAGCTGCGCCTCATCCAATTTCAGCTCACGCTGCTGAAAATGCTTGCGCAAAGCTGTAAAGGTCAGCTCCTGCTGCATACTGCGCATGCTTTCATAGCTTTTACCGTTAACCTCTATTAGCATACGGCGAATACCTTCATCGCTCAGCTGCTGGTTGCTGCTGCCCTGCCTGATATAAACGCCGCTGGGCTTTAAGCCTTTTTCGCGAATATAATACGGTCTGCTCGTGCCGTTTTGCACCGCAACCTCAATAATCTGTTTACCTTCTTTGGTAACTGCGCGTATTTTAACAAACGGCATAACATCCGGTGCAATGCTGTCCTTAAGCGTGTTGGCTGTCTGCTGCATTACCTCGTCTACGTTTTGCAGACCGACAACCTCTCCTGCGTCATTTATGCCGATATATAAAATTCCGCCCTCTGTATTGGCAAAAGCAACTACTGTTTTTTTGATGTCGCTGACATACAGCTCTTTAAACTCTCTGTCGATATTCTCATACGTAAGGTTTTCTTGCGTCATTATCTTTCGTTCCTTTCGTTTTCTTTTAATTATACATTATTTAAAGAAAGAAAGCAACAAAAAACGCTCTGCGTACTACCGTCAGTAATACGCAAAGCGTTAAGTTCACCTGCTTCGAAGCCCACTCCTTACGGCCGCACGCTGGTGCGCAGCTGAATAGCCTCCGCCAGATGCACCGCCTCAATGCTTTCGCTGCCCGCAAGGTCCGCAATCGTGCGTGCCACCTTCAGGATGCGGTCATGGCTGCGAGCGCTGAGGTTGAGCATATTAAAGTAGCGCTCCATAACATTCTGCGCCGCCGCGTCCAGCTGGCAATATTTAACAACCTCGCTCCGTCCCATCTGCGCATTGCAGTGCATCCCCAAGGCCTCCAAGCGCTCCTGCTGCAGCAGTCGCGCCTTCACCACGCGTTCGCGGATAGCAGCCGAAGACTCGCCCTTTTCCTTCGTTTTCAGCTCACTGAACTCCACTCTGCTCAGGTTTATCTGCATATCGATTCTGTCCATCAGCGGACCGGAAATCTTGCGTTTGTAGCTGTCAATTTCCGATTGTTTACATGAACAACGGTGCACCGAATCGCCGAGGAACCCACAGGGGCACGGGTTTTGAGCTGCGCATAAAATAAACTTGCTCGGGAAGGTCATGGCCGCCCTGACGCGCGAAATACTCACCTCGCCATCCTCCAGCGGCTGACGCAGCATCTCCAGCGTGGAGCGTTCAAACTCCGGCAGCTCGTCCAAAAACAGTACGCCGTTGTGCGCCAACGTCACCTCTCCCGGGCGCGGTGTACTGCCACCGCCCAATAATGCGCTGCCGCTGATGCTGTGATGCGGACTGCGGAACGGACGCTCCAGCATAACGCTGTCGGCTTGCGGCAAAAGTCCCACGATGCTGTAAATCTTGGTAACCTCCAGCGCCTCGGCTTCCGTCATAGGCGGCAAAATCGTCACCAGACGGCGCGCCAGCATCGTTTTCCCGCAGCCCGGAGAACCCACCATCAGGATACTGTGACCGCCGGCGGCAGCAATCTCCAAGGCTCTGCGCGCCACGAGCTGTCCTTTGACATCGGCAAAATCCACATGATATATCCTGTTATTATTCTGCAGAATATTTTCCTTCGGCAGCGGCGTCAGCGTGTTCTTCCCCTTCAGGTGCTCCACCAGTTCCTTTAAGGTTGCCACGGTATACACATCAATACCATGAATCAGCTTGCCCTCGGCGGCGTTGGCCTGAGGAATATACACCTCCTGCGCCCCGCACTTCTTGGCATCCATAATCATGGAAAGCACGCCGGAAACCTTGCGGATTCTGCCGTCCAGCGACAGCTCGCCGATGAAAACCTTGTTCTCCAGCTTTTCCGGCTCCAGAATTCTGCCGCAGGTCATCAGGCCTATGGCAATCGGCAAGTCAAGGCCGCTGCCCTCCTTACGCAAATCGGCGGGCGCCAGATTGACCGTAATCCGCGTCATCGGGAAGGGATAATCGGAATTACGCAGCGCCGCCTTCACGCGCTCCTTGGACTCGCGCACGGCCATCGCCGGCAGTCCCACCAGATCGAAGCTGGGCAGACCGTTGCTCACGTCCACCTCAACCAAAATCTGTACACCATCAATACCACAAGTTGTTTCGCCAAGAATCTGTGCAAACATTATCAACACTCCGTTTCTTTTAAAAGCAGTGCGGCCAATGCCTGATGCTGATAGCCGCAGTGCTTTCAATGATAATTTCTACTACATCAAAGGAAAGCACCGGCGGCTGCTCCAGCAGACCTCTGCATTGGAGATAATATTCAGCGCAGCGATGAATTTTTCTTTGCTTTGCCGGTGTCACGGCCTCTATCGGTCTGCCGAACCGGTTAGAAGCACGTGTCTTGACCTCTATGAAGCTTATACAGCCACTTTTTTCAACAATAAGATCAATCTCACCAAAACGGTGACAGCGAAAGTTGCGGGTCAATATTTTATAACCCATATTTTGCAGATAGCGGCAGGCAAAATCTTCGCCGTATTTCCCAAGACTACTCCTCGACGGGGTACTCATAGTTATCAGTCTGCGGAGCATAGAGGATATTTTCCTCAGCAGCCACCGGCGGCAGCTTCATGCTCTTCACAGGCTCAAAGCTGCGGCGGTGCCAGCGTGTGGCTCCCTGCTCGCTCACAGCCTGCATATGCGCGCCGCTGCCATAGCCCTTGTTATACGCAAAGCCGTAGGCAGGATAAACAAGATCAAGGCGCTCCATGATGCGGTCACGGGTAACCTTCGCAATAATGGAAGCAGCGGCGATAGAAGCGCTCAGCGCATCACCATGTACTACGGATTCAATCTTCATACCGGGAACCTTCACCGGCATTGCGTCAATCAGCGCTGCCTGCGGACGGCAGTGCAGGTTTTCCAGCACCTGCGCCATGCCCTGCTGCGTAGCGGAGTAGATATTTAGCTTATCGATATTGCTGACGCTGACAATGTTCACTTCAATATCAATCGCCTTGGCCATAACTTCGTTATAAAGCATGTCGCGCTTAGCAGCAGAAAGCTGCTTGGAATCGTTCAGCCCGCTGATAAACACATCCTTGGGCAGAATAACGGCAGCGATAACCAAAGGTCCTGCCAAAGGTCCGCGTCCTGCCTCATCTACGCCGGCGATAAGCTCGCAGCCTTCGGCATACAGCTCGCGTTCCAATTTCAGCATCGCCGTAAAGCGCTCCTTCTCCGCCGCCGCCTTCTCCAGACGCTTGTTG
>CAKQHU010000057.1 GCA_934234275.1 uncultured Phascolarctobacterium sp. | reverse complement strand
CTAGAGCCTTCAACCACTCGGCCACCTTTCCATCAGAATTTTATTATACTTTAAAAACACGCTTACGTCAAGTACTTACAAAGCACCAAGCAATAAAGCCTTATTGCAACGCTTTATCCGTTACTGCAAGCAAACGGTTTTCCAACGCTTCTGCATCCGACAAAAGCTGCTCCAGCTCTGCTGCAGCCTGCGCGTTCCACACCTCGTCCTTAGTCAGTCCCAGGTTAATGCGCACGTTGTACTCCGCACAGCGCAGTGCCGCACGCGCCAGCAAGCCGCTGCAGGCACCATCCGTAATCACACCGGGGTTTCCTGCAACTACCAGCCTGTCTGCCAGCTTCAGTACAGCAAAGGCACTGCGGGCAATATTCAGCGGTACAGTCGCTGCTTGCTTTGCAGCAGCGCGGATAGCCGCTGTACGTGCTGCCTTTTCTTCATCAGTAGCCTTAGGCAGCTTATAGCAGCTCATAAAGCTGTTGAATACAGCCGCATCTTCATCTACAAGCGCCAACAGACGCACACGTTCTGCTTCCGCCTGCTCCAGCAGCTCTTTGACTTCCAGTTCGCGGTCGGCAAACTTTTCCTTGCCAATCGTCAGATTGGCAACCATGGAAGCAAGTGCTGCCGCCAAAGCGCCGGCCATAGCAGCGCCGCCGCCGCCACCTGGGGCAGGCACAGCGCTTGCAAGCTCAGTTAAAAATTCCTTACAGCTTAAATCGCCAAGCTTTTTCATTAATCAATTTCCTCATTTTTCTTCAACCATCTGCGCACCTGCACAACAGCAGCATATGCATCGAGCGGCTCCGGTGGCACCAAAAGACCTAGCGGCACCAGCTTACGCCAGCCTTTAGGAGGATTCTCCTGCCAATACAGACTGCGGGCTTCCTCCGTACTGTACGCCTCACCGACAAGCTCCGGCAGCAAATCAGGATAAAGCTCACGCAAAACTGCGCCTATAGCCTTATTATTTGTGCCGTTGCCCATAATAATTCCCTGCAGCTTAGTTGAACCGACAAACTGTCGCAGCTCTGCAGCCAGCTTATCCGTCATCGCAATATGCAGGCTCAGGATTTTGCCATCAGCGGCAACTAATGCCAATCCTGTTTTGCTACGCCCCGGATCTACGCCAAGATAATTACTCATTTACCGGAACCACCTCCAGCCTTACCCTTACAGGTCCGGCTGTCGTAATATCGCCTTTAGCATAAGCACGCAGAATAAAGCTTCCTCTGGTGCGACGCATCGAATTAGCTGCTTCTATCATCGTAGCAGCATCCATACTGCCAACCTTACCCGTCATCGGATCAGGCAGCACACCGGCCTTTACCGCATTATGGTTAATCTGCGTCAGGAATTCCATAAGCACGCTTTCATAGCTCGGGCCGTTATTACCAAGATTATACTGCTCACTGAAAATCAAGGTTCCGTCAGGATAAATGAACTGATTATCTACCATTTCAATATCGCATACGGCCAGCTCACCAACTATGATATTGGCAACGGCACGGATACGGAAAAGCATATTTCCCTTGCTTTTATCCAGCTTTGCTACAGCATTATCGACAACATTTTTGCCAATCCAGATAGCCTGCAGAGGCTTTTGCTCATCGTGGATAACACCCAAGCGCTGCAATGCTGCTTCGTTAGCATTTTGCAGCAGCCAGTTCATCTGAATCATGTTTTCTTCATGCTTCAGACCACCGCGCATAACACCGGCAAAAACAACCTCGCCGGCACGATAATAAACCTGGCCTTCACGCATATTGATGATACCCTTACGCAGAGCTTCGGTGGTTTTTTCCAGCTCGTCAATTTCATTCGTCAGCTGCAGCTTAGATTGGGTAAGAGAATTTACCTCACTCTGTGCCTGGCTGTACATGTCATTAACCTGAGCCAGCTTGATTTCCATTGCATCATTTTCGGCAACTGCTTCCTGGATTTTAGCATCAAGCTCACTGATTTTTTTGTTCTGCTCGTTAACCTTGCCTTTAGCCTGTTCAAGTGCAGCAGTTGTGTCTGCCTTTTCTTTGTTTAAAAGCTTAAGCTCCTGCTGAATTTTTTCCATGCCAAACAAAGCTGTGCGCGCACTCTGTGATGCTATTGCCATAACACTGATAGTCAGAACAGCAATAATAGTACCGCCGAGTACCGTAAGTAATATGGACGTATGCTTTGGACGCAAGCCAAATACCGACATTCTTTTTTTGCCTATTTTACTGCCCATTTTATCGGCCAGATAGGCAATCAGGCCACCTACAATGGCCATAATGATAATTAATCTTATACCTACCAAGTACTCACCTCCATGACTTACTCATCCAAGTCTTTTAGGCATTTTTCTTTTTCATCAGATAAACGCCGACACCCAAGCAGAGGATGTTAGGCAATGCGCAGGCCAGCAGCGGCGGCATTGCACCACCCTTGCCCAAACCGGTGGTGAAGGTCATTATTGCGTAATAAATAAATATTACGATGATACTGATGCCCAAACCTATAGAAGAGCTTGTACGCTGCTTCTGAGTGCCCAGACAAGCACCGATCATTGCAAAGAAGAAGCTTGCCAGCGGAATATTGATTCTCATAAAGATTTCGCACCACTGACGTGCCGCAGAGGTATGCTGTTCTTCCAACATGCTGATATATTCGCGCAATTCGCGGATAGTCATTTCCTCAGGCTCCTTTTGCTCCCAGGAAATCTGCTTCGGCGAGAAATTCAAAGGAATAATCTGCTCCTTGAATTTAGCACTGCTTTGTACGCCATCTTGATCGTCCAGTGCAAAAACATTGCCATCTACAATACGCCAACTGCCGTTTTCCCAATAGCCTTCCTTGGCGGTCTGAATACGGGCAATTTTGCCTTTATTAAACTCTTCGATAGTGATATCGGTCATCTTGCCAAGCTTTTCATCAAACTTATTAGCATAAGTAACACGCTGGGTATCACCGCTGATAGTTTTGATGATAATATGATTCTGAGTTGTGGGGCGCGTATTGTGGCGGATTTCCTCATTCAGGATTATCGACGCCTTCGCTTTGGAGGTAGGTACTACCTTTTCTGCCCACACCATGGAAAACATGCTGACAAAGAAACCTACAACCAGCACCGGCGCAACAATACGGTAGTAGCTGACACCGCCGGCCTTCATTGCCGTAATCTCACTGGAGCCGGAAAGCTTGCCAAAAGCCATCAGTGCTGCCAGCAGCATAGACATCGGGAAGGTATAGTTGATAACCTCCGGCAGATTATACATAAACAAACGGGCTACAGTCTCCAGCGGAGCACCGTATTTAGTCATGTATTGCGTAATTTTAAACAGCATCGTGCTGGCAATAAAAATACTGGAGAAAGCAGCGATGCCGAAAACGAAGGGGTATAAAAGCTCCTTCAGTACATAACGGTCTAATAATCGTAAGCGCACTTTTCTTCCTCCTGTTACATGCTAAAGTTATCGCCAAGGTAATATTTACGGGCAACAGGGTCATTAGCGATTGTTTCGCTGTCGCCATGCAGTAAAATATGACCTTCGGCCAAAATATAGGCCTTATCAACAATGCTCAGTGTTTCACGGACGTTATGGTCCGTAATCAGCACACCGATGCCGCGCTGTGCCAGATGTGCAATCATGCCCTGGATATCCGCTACGGCAATAGGATCGATACCGGCAAACGGTTCGTCCAGCAGAATGAAGGCCGGGTCGGTAGCCAGCGCACGGGCAATCTCTACGCGGCGGCGTTCACCGCCGGAAAGCGCCTTGCCCTCGCTCTTGCGCACATGGTTCAGACGGAACTCATCCAGCAGAGCGTTCATCTTCGCTTCTCTTTCCGAGGCATTCAGCTCAGTAGTTTCCAGAATCGCCATGATATTGTCTTCTACCGTCATTTTGCTGAAAATAGAAGCCTCCTGCGGCAGATAACCGATACCTGCACGCGCTCTTTCATACATAGGCATTGCGGAAATATCCTTGCCGTCGAGCATCACGGTACCTGCATCAGGCTTTTCAATACCGACAATCATATAGAAGGTTGTCGTCTTGCCGGCGCCGTTAGGACCAAGAAGGCCTACTACGCTGCCCTGCTCTACGCTGATGCTTACTCCGTCAACAACGTGACGGGTATTATAAATTTTTACCAGATTATCTGTTGTTATAACCAAAACTTTGCCCTCCGCTTCTTAGGCTAAAGCTTTATCATCTGCGCCCTGCGTTTCTTTACCGGGCAGCGCAGGCTGCTTTTCCGGAATATAGATAATATCTACATTACCGTCAGCAATAGCCACGTTGGTATTGGTAAGACGCAGTTTGTCGCCGGCAACGCTGTTGCCGTTCTGGGTTGCTTTGGCATTGCCGATAAGCTCTACATAACCGCTGTTATCGGTTTTGTAGACTGCGCTGTCAGCAGAAGCTGTCAGGCTGCGTGCATCACTGCGGATATCAACACCGCCGTAAGCATTGGCAACTCCCTGTGCCATATTGTAATCAATCTTTGCCGCATTCAGCACACTGCCGTCGCTGTCGGTAAGACGTGCCCAGCCGCCGATTGTTTCGGCAAATTCGCGCGCCTTGTAATAATCAACTCTGTCAGAGCTCAGGCTTTTGCCGCCCTTGGTAATCATGGCACCGCCTACAGCAGACAAATCATTTTCATTATGCACAATAAACTCATTGCACACGATATGTGCATCATCACGGTCGGCAATAACATTGCCGGTTAAAACACCGCTCTTGCTTTTGCTGTTGAATTTGGCGTAATCGGCAGTAGCTCTGCCGCCATCCTGCATCAGTACAACATTTCCTTTTGCTACAGCTTCACCGCTGCCCAGGTCATACTCCAGCTCGTCAGCCTGAACGCTGAAATTGCCCGGAGCTGCAAAAGCAGTTGCTGTTATGCCTGTTGCCAGCACGGCTGCAGCCAGTGTCAGCAGTAATCTATTTTTATAAGCCATCTTATTCGCCGCCTTTCTCCACTTTAGCATTACCCTTAAGCTTAATATGCTTAAAAGCACTGGTAGTTACAGCACTATCCGCAGTTGCGGTATAGGCATCCTTA
Source organism: uncultured Phascolarctobacterium sp. (assembly GCA_934234275.1). GTDB lineage: Bacteria > Bacillota > Negativicutes > Acidaminococcales > Acidaminococcaceae > Phascolarctobacterium_A. The sequence continues at coordinate 2,884 of CAKQHU010000057.1, read as the reverse complement.
TGCATTTTAAAATGTCCTGTTGCCGTAATAAGCTCTTTTTCCTGATTCCAGCTTATTTTATCGGCATAAAGCTCACCGCCGGTATTCAGTACAGCCTTAATATTACCCTCCAGGAAAAAGTCATTGCTCTTCATGCCGGCACTGCCTTTATCCGCAGAAATATCAATAAAGCTGCCGTCCGCACGATAAACTTTGCCTTTGATGCCCTTCAGATAGGCTGTGTTTTTAGCCTTATCGTTAACAACCTCTTCTACTGTAAACTCCCACAGCTTTTTGCCATCCTTTTCCCTTTTAACCATACTGTTTTTTAAGGAAGCATTAATCTGCGCTGTAACACCATCACCAGGTTTTACAGTTATAGGTTTATCGCCGCTCAGCATCAGCCAGGCAATAATTGCACCGGCAATTACAATGCCTGCCAATACTGACAGAATTACTTTCTTATTTTTCATCTGGCTGCTTTTCCTCCTCCGGTGGGGTGTATGGTGTATTCCAGCGATGCTGGAACCACAACCAGTTATCAGGATATTCCTTGATTATTTTTTCAACTTCCTGAGTCATTTTCAGGGTAACATTATAATCATCCAGCTTTTGGTCGCCGGTGAATTCATAATGGATAGGGTCGCGCACAATTGCTTTATGGCCGTAGCCGTCAGGCTTACGTACTATAAAAATCGGCACAATAGGTGCTTTGAATTTACGGGAAAAATATGCCGGTCCGTTAGGTGTAGATGCCATCTTACCCAGGAAGGGAACGAAAATGCCATCATAACCGCCGTCCTGGTCAGCTATCAGTCCCAGCATGCGTCCTTTTTTCATAGCTCGCGCACAGCCAAGGATTTCGCTTGTTCCGCGTGAAAAGATTTCCTGACCAACGCCCTTGCGCAGCTCATTCATAAAATCGCTGTAAACACGGTTGGGCTGCGGTTTTTCTACCGCACTCAGAGGAAAGCCGTTCAGCGCCAACGCCGCACCCAGCCATTCCCAGTTATCCATATGGCAGGCCAGCATAACAACGCCATGCTTCTCCTTGAGCGCATCCCACAGAACCTCCGGACGGTCAAAGGTTACCAAACCGCGGATATTGTCCTTGTTCAGCGCCGGCATATACATAATTTCCATAAAGGTTATGCCCAGCTTCACAAACAGCGATTTGATTGTAGCTTCGGCCTGCTCCTGACTATAGCCTAAACGCTCGCGGATAGTTTCCTCAGCACGCACACGCTGCTTTTTGGCAATTTTATGATAGAGGTGGCCCATACCCTTACCGATAACCACAACTGCCTTATAGGGCAGCCAGGAAATTACGGTACTCATTGTTTTTAATAAATAATAAAGCCACATTATTGTCTATCTCCTTGTCCAGCTTGCTCATATGAAGCAACAATTTTTTCCCATTTGTCCTGAGCAGCTAAAATATACTCTATTGCCTCGCGGACAGCACCTCTGCCGCCGGAATTATCTAAGCCTATATCAGCTGCATCATACACATCCTCTGCAGCATCATCGGGAGCAAATGTAAGACCGCTCTCGGTAAAGGCCGGCAAATCATTGAGGTCATCGCCTACATAAGCAACCTCTTCTACCGACAGTCCGCGTAGCCTTCTCAAGGACCGCAGCGCTTCACGCTTATCCTTAGCGCCTTCGATAATGGTTGATATGCCAAGCTCCTCGGCTCTGCGGTGGATAATCTCGCTTTTGCGTCCTGTAATAATCGCTACCTCAAGACCATTACGCAAAGCACAGCTGATGCCCATACCATCCTTCGCATTAAAGCCCTTGAAGCATTCTCCGTCTGCCGCAATATAGATGGTTCCGTCGGTCAGTACACCGTCAACATCCAAAGCCAGCAGTCTGATTGCCTTAGCTGCTTCTATAAATTCGTCATCCTCATCCTGTGCATCGTCGAACCAGCTTACCATTATACCACTCCTTGTCTTACAAGGTCGGTCATATGCAGCAGGCCGATAACCTTATTGTCTTTGTCAATAACAGGCAGCACGGTAATCGGTTTCGGCTTGTTGCTTTCCATAAGATGCAGAGCCTGCGCCGCCAGCTTGTCTTCGGTAATAGTTTTCGGAGACTTCGTCATCAGCTCGCAAACAGGACGCTGCAGGAAATCAACACCCTTGCTCAGACCACGGCGGATATCGCCATCGGTAAGCACACCCTGCATAACGCCGTCCGCATCAACAACGGACACAGCACCCAGACCTTTGTCGGTAATAACAAACAAAGCATCCTGTACCTTGGTATCTGCCAGTACAGTCGGGTTCTCCTCGCCCTTATGCATAATGCTGCCTACGGTCAAAAGCAGCTTACGTCCAAGACTTCCGCCCGGATGGAAGATAGCAAACTGGCTTGCGGTAAAGTTATGCTTTTTGAGCAGCGCCAAAGCCAGCGCATCACCATAGGCCAGCGCTGCGGTTGTGCTGCTTGTCGGAGCCAGACCAAGCGGGCAGGCCTCCTTGCTGACACCGACATTCAGTACAACGTCGGCATTCTTGCCCAGGGTTGAATCAGGCTTGCCAACCATAGCGATAATCTTGGCACCGATGCGGCGCAAGGACGGCAGGATATTCAAAACCTCGCCTGTTTCACCGCTGTTGGAGAGAGCAATAACAACATCGCTTTCGGTAACCATGCCCAGATCACCGTGAATGCCCTCTGCTGGATGCAGATAAAAGGACGGTGTGCCGGTGCTGGCAAAGGTTGCTGCCATTTTGCGGCCGATCAGACCGGATTTGCCCATACCGGTAATAACGGTACGTCCCTGACAGTCTAAAATCAATTTTACTGCCGCAGCAAAATTTTCATCTACACGCGGCACCAGCTCTAAAATTGCTTCTGCCTCCATGCGCAGAACATCCTGTGCATGCTTTAG
>CAKQHU010000056.1 GCA_934234275.1 uncultured Phascolarctobacterium sp. | reverse complement strand
TCCTTTATATCCAAAGCAAAATCTCTCCTTCTCTTTATTTATTGCTTATTTTGTTTCGTAAATAGGGTCATTAGTCAGTTCAACGCCCAGCTTTTTGAATACCTTAAAATCGCCCTCTGTCAGCATAACGGTAGAGTGAGCCTGACAGCCCTTCAGCTCCGGCAGCTTTTCCAGCGCCAGCTTGGCCAGACTATCAGTTGCGGCACACATGGAAAGTGCTATCAGCACCTCATCCATATGCAGACGCGGATTGCTGCTGCCAAGGTAGCGTGTTTTCAGATTCTGAATCGGGTTGATGTAGGTAGGCGAAATCAGGTGCATTTCATCCGTAATACCGCCCAGTTCCTTAATAGCGTTCAACAGTACGGCACTGGCAGGTCCCAGCAAATCCGTAGTTTTGCCGGTAACAATTCTGCCATCGGCAAGCTCCAGCGCAATAACAGCGCACTTGCGTTCTTCCGCAACCTGCTTGGCTACGGTAACAACGCGGCGGTCATTCACGCTGACCTTAGCCTGCTTCATCAGCAGCTCCAGCGTATAAACCTCCTGCTTGGTAGCCTCATCCAGAGCCAGACGGTTCAGGGACTGATAATAGCGGCGGATAATTTCCTGACGCGATGCCTCGCAGCAGACCTCATCATCACAGATGCAGTTGCCTGCCATATTAACGCCCATATCCGTAGGCGATTTGTACGGGCAATAGCCGTAAATGCCTTCAAAAATTGCTGCCAGTACAGGATAAATTTCAACGTCACGGTTATAATTTACCGTGGTCACGCCATAAGCCTCCAAATGGAAGGGGTCAATCATATTAACGTCCTGTAAATCCGCCGTAGCAGCCTCGTAAGCCATGTTTACAGGATGCTTCAAAGGCAGATTCCAGATGGGGAAGGTTTCGAATTTAGCATAACCGGCCTTAATGCCGCGCTTATTTTCATGATACAGCTGCGACAGGCAGGTAGCCATTTTGCCGCTGCCGGGACCGGGAGCAGTAACAACTACCAGCGGACGTGTAGTTTCTACATAGTCGTTCTGGCCATAGCCAGCATCGCTGACGATATGCTCCACATTATGCGGATAGCCTTCAATCGGATAATGGTAATAAACCTTGATATCCAAAGCCTCCAGCTTCTTCTTAAAGCTTTCGATGGATTTCTGGCCCTTATATTGCGTAATAACAACGCTGCTTACATAAAGTCCCTTGGAACGGTAAACCTTTACCAGACGCAGTACATCCAGATCGTAGGTCAGTCCCAGATCGTGGCGCACCTTGTTATTTTCAATATCATCGGCATTGATGGAAATAATCATCTCTGCCTGGTCCGCAAGCTGCAGAAGCATCTGCAGCTTACTGTCCGGAGCAAAGCCCGGCAGTACGCGGGAAGCATGGTAATCATCGAACAGCTTGCCGCCGAATTCCAGATAAAGCTTATCGCCGAATTTACTAATGCGCTCTCTGATATGCTCAGATTGCATGGTCAAATATTTTTGATTATCAAAGCCTATTTTCATATTAAATTTCCTCAACCTCAATTAAAATCTTCATCTCGCCGTAAGGCTTCTCATCATGATACAGTGTATATTCCATTTCCAGCTCCCACAAACCATTGCGGAAATGGGTATATACATAGCTTGTTTCTGTCGTCAGAGGAATTTTCATATAAGGTGTCTGATAAAGGCTTTTGTCTACGTAGCCACGGCGAAACTCCTGTCTGTGATCAACACTGCCGCTGCGCATGACAATGACGTGCTCGTCATCCCATTTCAGCGTCGTCTTCGTGTTATCCAGACCAGATTGTTCATCCTCATGGTAAATTACGTAGTATTTGCCGCCCTTTTCCGTCATCATACCCGTATACTTTTGTTCAGAAGCCTGAGCCTCACTACCCTCATCCTTCGTTGTACTCAAAATACGAATTTTTACCGGCTGCATAGTACGTGCCTCCATAAACAAGATAGAGCCTGCACCGTTTCGCCACACCATTATGATCGAAAGGTCGCAAGCCCTACAAGATTTTTGTCAATCTAATGCCATTAAACTTTTCTGCACTAAAAGACCTCTTATATTCTTCAATATTATATAACAGCTATAAAGTACAGTCAAGAAATTGCATAAGGAAGTGCAGGATTTACCATAACAGCAAGCTAAAAAAATCAACCAAAAACGACAGAGTATACTGCCATAGTATAGCTCTGTCGTCAGCTTTTTAATGTAAAATTTATTTTTTAGCTTCTTCTTTGGCTGCTTCTTTCTGCTGCGGCAGCATTACACTGAAATCATTCAGCATAGGCTTCTCGCCGTTCAGCTTGAAAAGGTATATGAAGCGGGCAGCCGGTTTTTTCTCTGCAACAACATGATACAGCAGTACGTCTGCGCCATTATGCTTTTCCACAACCATCAGCTGGTTGGTAGTCAGCTTACCGAAATCCTTAGCAAGCTGTGCATGCAGATTATTGTATGCCTTTTCATCCCAGTTCTTTTGCATATCCTCGGTCATCATGGAGGTAACTGCCTTATAGTTGCCGCCGTTGATAAATTTGTCAACGATAGCTTCCTCTGCGTCCAGCAGTTTGCCGTTGGATGCACTGCAAACTGCGCTGACAGCCAGCATCATGATCATTGTAACCAGCATTAATATTTTTTTCATGGAAAATTCTCCTCCCTATATGCTTAATATGTTTTTTATTATAGTCTTTCGTGCCAACAAGTGCAAGCACTACCATAAAAACTTTACAAATCTTTTCCGCTAACGATAAATTTAAGCACAAAACTAAAGATTTTTGTTTTTCCATTCCGTCAGCTGGCTGCTGAAGGCTTCCCACTGCTGCGGCAACGCTTCCAGCGCCGCATCGGCCTTGGCCTGCTCCCAACCGCTGAACAAGGCTGCCTCATAGCGCAGCTCCTTGGTTTTGGGATGCGCCGCCACCAGCTTCTCTACCATCAGGGTGTTGATATAATCATCGTGCAACAGGCCCAGCATATCCTGCAGATACTTCAGGCTGCGCAAAAGACGTGCTTCCGGAGCCAGCTCCGGCACGCTCTGCAGCGCATAACGGAAGCGCTTGAGCTTGATGCGGATGCGGTGCAGCTGCTCCATATTATGCAGGTCAGGATATTTTTCCGGCAACTCCAGCAGCTTGTCATACCAGTTGCCGAAGCGACGCGACAGAAACTCGGCCAGCGTAGGCTCCTTTTCAGGCGCAGGCACGCTGTACAGCCACAAAAGCAGGCGTGCCAGCTCCAGCGTCAAGCGGTTCAGCCTCAGCCCGCGCAAGGCCTTAACTGCCGCCGTACTGCGCAGCTGCGTCAATAGCTCCGTAAGCTGCGGCAGTACTGCTTCTTCCTGCTCCCGGCTGCGCTGCAGGCGTGAGCAGATTTGCAGCGCCACATCGTACTCCCGCACATCACCCAAAAGATTGGTGCGCGCCTTCAGCACTCCCTGCCAATGCACCGCCTCCTGCTCGGGCAGCAGCGGTTTGCACAGCGTCAGCAGCGAGCGCAGACGCCTGAGCTTTACCCGCAGCTGCCGCATCAGACTACGTTCCGGGCCGCGGCTCAAAACCTCCTGCCACAGCTTGCTTACATAATAAACTTGCCAGGGAAGATGACAATACAGCAGGCTCATAGCGCTGTCGGCATCGTAAGCCGCCAGCTGCTTTTGGTCAAAGCACCCGCGCAGCTGGTCCAGTCGCTGCGAAAAATCCGGCTCCTCCAGCACAAATTTTATTTTGGAGGCCAGCAGCTTCCGCAGCAGGCTGTCAACAGCTTCTGCCGCTTCCGTATTCTGATATTCAAATTCAATGATGATATCCGCTATCGCCAGCAGCTTGTCGCTCACAAGCAGGGTGCCCCAGGCACAATACAAGCGTACGCCATCAATATTTTCCGGTGTAAAACGTGTCAGACGATACTTGTACATATCATTATCGTTGAAATATTTTTCTTTGATTTTTACCTTTACGGTACTGCCAGGCAACAGCCTTTTCGCAAGATTAAGCAGCTGCGCCTGGTTTTTTACTTCCAGTCCATGCAGACACAGCTTGTGTTTCATGACATCTACCTCCCGGACCTTGACGCTTATTTATGCGCTTATTTGTTCTTCGGTACAATTTCCAGCCAATAATTATCAGGGTCGGTAATAAAGTAAATTCCCATAGCAGGATTTTCGTAGCAGATGCAGCCCATATCCTTATGCTTAGCATGAGCTGCTTCGTAATCATCTACCAAAAACGCCAGATGGAATTCATTTTCGCCCAGATTATAAGCTTCCTTGCGGTCACGCAGCCAGGTAAGCTCCAGCAGATGCGGAGTTTTGCCGTCCGTCAGATATACCAGAATAAAGCTGCCGTCCTCGGCCACCTTGCGATGGTCCTCCTTCAGGCCCAAAGCCTCCTCGTAAAACTTCAGGCTTTTTTCCAAATCCAATACGTTAAAGTTGTTATGTGCAAAAGTAAATTCCATAATGTACACCTCTCATTAAATTATATATTTAAAAAAACACTACCTGCTTCAAGAGCAAAGCAGCTAAAGCAATACCCGCTGCCAGCTTGCCGACCATTGCAAAAAAGCGCATCTTCGCTGCCGTCCACGCCAACTGCATAGCAGCCGCCGAAACACCCGTATGCGCCAGCTCATAAGCAAATGCAGCCGCAAAAGCACCGGCCATACCGCCGAGCAACGAGCCTAATATCGGAAAAATCAATGTACCGAGCAGAGTGCCGGCAAAGCTTCCCAAGGCAATGAAAATAACCGCGAACCAGGATACCTTACTGCGCTTGATGCCGAAAAGGCCGACGCAAAACTCCCAAAATTCGCCTAAAGCATAAATGAGCACCATAGCAGACAGCAGTCTGCCGTTAAAATAAAGTACTTCATCAAAAAAAGCAAACATCAGGGATGTCAGTAAAAGCAAGGTATTCCCCGGAAGGTCGAATATTGTCAGTATCGGTCCCGATATAGCTATGAAGATTGCAAATGTACGTTCAACCAGCAGTTCCATAACATGCCTCCGTCTATTTATATTGTATTAATTATACCACAATCGTAAACATACAAGTTTACTAAAGTGTCACGAGAATTAGAAATAAATGTAAAATCGTTGTGCAGCAACACAGAAAATGCTAAAATTAGTTAAGCTGAAAAATTCTTAATCAAGGAGGTTCCCTCGTGAACGATATATTGCTTACTCTTAAACCCTGGTACCCTTCCATAAGTGCCTTCCTTTTCTTTACCGTTGTCCGCTACATTTATAAAAACTTTTTCATCCGCATTTTGCGTCGTCTGAACAATAAAGTATCCTTCAGCTACGGCGAGGATTTTCTGAACGCCTTCGAAACACCTATCAACATTGCGCTCTTTATTATTGCGTTCTATGCGGCAATCAACCTGTCGCCGTTGGCATCAATACATGATGTAAGCTTTACCGACCGCATCCTGCGCACAATCATTGTTACCAACTTTTTCTGGGGCCTTTATAACCTGATTGATACAACGCACGGCGTTTTCTTCGATTTGCTTGAAAGATTCGGCATCCAGACCGATGAAGCCATCGCCAACATTCTCGCGACTGTTTTCCGCATGATTATCATCATGCTGGGCTTTGTAACCGTAGCCCGCGAATGGAATTACGATATCAGCGCCTTCATCGCCTCCCTCAGTATCGGCTCTTTGGCTGTTGCATTTGCAGCCAAGGATGCTTTGGCCAACGTTTTCGGCAGTATGATTATCCTGCTCGACAAGCCCTTTAAAATTGGCGACTGGATTAAAGCCAACGGCATCGAAGGCATCGTAGAAAGTGTTTCCTTCCGCAGCACCTGTATCCGCACCTTTCCGCAGGAGCTTGTTTATATTCCGAACTCCCTCCTCAGTAATACGCCGATTACCAACTATACGCTGCGCGAACGCCGTCGCATCGACTTTACGCTCGGTCTGACATATGGCACAACAGCTGCCCAAATCGAGGAATTTATCTTCAAGCTGAAAAATTATCTGGAGGATCTCACGCTTATTGACGAAAATGATGTACGTGTACATTTCCTTACCTATAACAGCAGCAGTCTTGATATCCGCGTTGTCTGCTACGCCAAAACCGGCAAGCACCTCGAATACCTCAACATTATGCAGGAAATCAACCTGCATACCTTGGAGCTGCTGGAAGAAGTCGGCGTAAGCTGTGCCTTCCCCAGCACCAGTCTTTATTTTGAAACCCCGCTGCAGGAAAATGTTACCGAACAGCCTGTCAAAGCACACGCCGAAGCTGATAAGCCAAAAGATAACAACGACTCTGCCGGCTGCTAATTCACTATTATTTCGCAGAAAAATTATATAAACTGAGTTATAATAAAATAAAGAATGATTTTCCATTTTATCTCAGCTGATATTTACAGGAGGCAGCCTATGACTAACAAAATTAAGCAAGCGATTATTATTGGCGGTGGTCCCGCCGGAGTAAGTGCTGCTCTGTATCTGGCGCGCGCCGGTCAAAAGGTATGCATCATCGAAAATGGCCCCGGCGCACTGGCCAAGGCACATAAAATTGATAACTACTACGGTATTGCCGCTTCCGGCGCCAAGCTTTACGCGGCAGGACTGGAGCAGGCACGTTCGCTGGGCGTAGAAATTTTGCAGGATGAAGTTCTCGGCGTGGAATACACCGACTGCTTCACGCTCAGTTTAAAAAACACGGCCGAGCAGCTGCAGACAGAAGCACTTATTCTTGCTACCGGTAGCAAGAATATTACGCTCAACCTTCCCGGTCTTATCGAGCTGGAGGGCAAGGGCATAAGCTATTGCGCCGTCTGCGACGGCTTCTTCTTCCGCAAAAAGCGGGTGGCGGTTTTAGGTAACGGCGCCTATGCTCTGCACGAGGCGGCTTATCTTAAGCAGCTGGCAGGCAGCGTCACTATCCTGACCAACGGTCAAAGCGGCGACGCAGCTAAAGAAGCAGGCTTTGATGTAAACACCTCCGTGCTGCAGGCAGTCGAAGGCAACGGCAAGCTCAGCAGCATCTGCTTTACCGACGGCAGTACGCTTGCCGTCGACGGCTTGTTCATCGCTCTGGGCACGGCAGATAGTACTGATATGGCGCGCAAGCTCGGTGCAGAGCTGAACGGACGCTTCATCCGTATCGACGGCGACGGAGCGACCAATATCCCCGGACTTTTCGCTGCCGGCGACTGCACAGGAGGCTTGATGCAGGTGGCCAAGGCAGTACACGAGGGCGCACGCGCAGGCCTGACAGCGTTAAAGTTTTTGCGCCAACATAAGACAGACGAAAAATAACTAAAATTTTTACAAAAACACCTAAGGAGTGATAATTATGGCATTAGAAATTACTACAGCAAACTTTGAGCAGGAGGTTACCAATTCTACCCAAACAGTTCTCGTTGATTTTTGGGCATCCTGGTGCGGCCCCTGCCGTATGCAAGCTCCGATTCTGGAAGCCTTTGCTCAGGAGCACAGCGATATCAAGATTACCAAATGCAACGTTGATGATAATCCGGAGCTGGCAGAAAAATTTGCTATCATGAGCATTCCCAGCCTGCTGGTTTTCAAAAGCGGCAAGCTGGTAAAATCCGCAGTCGGCCTGCACGACAAGGAAGCGCTGGCAGCACTGGTAAAATAAGCAACTCTTTGATTGCTTAACGAAAACAATCCCGGTTATGGTTCTTGAAGGAACCATGCCGGGATTTTCTTTGTTTTTAAACCTAAAAAGAACTCCCTATGAGGCACTGCATAAGCAGGTCACATAGAGAGTTCTTTATTTTTCTTTTTACCGTGCCGCTTACGCAGCACGGCTTATTTTTTTATTAAGCAGGAATTTTATTCCTTGCCTGCCAGCTTTTTGTAGCCGTCCAGACGAGTCATTGCGTCCTTCTCGGTCTTTTCGAACAATGCTTCCGCAGTATCCGGGAACATCTTCTGCAGGGAGCTGAAACGAACTTCGCCCATCAGGAAGTCACG
>CAKQHU010000055.1 GCA_934234275.1 uncultured Phascolarctobacterium sp. | reverse complement strand
AGATTGAACAATTAGAGCACGTTATCTTCGTTAACTTCACCCACGAGCCTGCTATTAAGCTGTGCGAAGAGCTGGTTGAAGTTCTCCCCAAAGGCCTGAACAAATTCAACTTCGCCGACAACGGCTCCTCTTCCGTAGAAATCGCACTGAAAATCGCTTTCCAATATCAGCTGCAGACCGGTCACCCGGAAAAACAGCGCTTCATGTGTCTCAGCGAAGGCTATCACGGCGAAACCATCGGTGCTCTTTCCGTAGGCAGCATGGACCTGTTCGCACAAATGTACAAACCCATGATGATGAACAACATCCATGTAAAAGCACCTGATTGCTACCGTTGCCCGTTCGCCAAAGACCGCGAGCATTGCCAATGCGAATGCTTCAAATTTGCTGAGGAAGAATTTGCCAAACACGCAAAAGAAACCGCTGCAATTATCGTTGAGCCTATCGTACAAGGCTGCGCAGGCATGCGTATCTATCCGCCTCTCTACCTGCAAAAGCTACGCAAGCTCTGTGATGAGTACGGCGTACTCCTGATTGCCGACGAAATTGCTACCGGCTTCGGCAGAACCGGCAAAATGTTCGCCTGCAACCATGCGGGAATTACCCCGGATATCATGACCATCAGTAAGGCACTCACCGGCGGTTATCTGCCGATGGCTATTGTCTGCACCACAGACAAAATTTACGATGCCTTCTATGACGATTACAACAAAGGCAAGCAATTCATGCACAGCCACACCTATGCCGGTAACCCCATCGGCTGCGCAACCGCCCTCGCTGTACTCAAGATTATGAAGGAAGAAAAAATTCTCGAGCATGCTGCGGAAAAAGCAACCTACTTCCACAATGCACTCACGGATACCTTCGGCGCTCATAAAAACATCGGTGAAATCCGTCACATCGGCCTAATTAACGCTATGGAGCTTGTAACCGATAAGGATAAGAAAATCGGCTTCGACGGCGACCTGCGTATAGGCTACGAAATCTACAAAAAAGCACTTACCCACGGCCTGCTGCTGCGTCCTCTGGGTAACGTTATCTACTTCAACCCGCCGCTGAATATCGAAAACAAAGATCTGGATAAGGCTATAGCACTAGCTAAACAATCCATGGATGAGGTTTTAAAATAAGGAGCAATTAAATGAAAGATTTGAGTATGAAAGAGCTGACTACTATCGCTTTGTTAGGTGTCTTGATTCTGATTTCAGGTTCTTTTAAAATCCCTTCGCCAATTGCCGGTGGCGAATTCCAGTTATCTGCACCAATCGCCGTACTCATCTGCGCCTGCTTCGGCTTTAAACGCTACATTATCGCAGGAATCCTTGCAAGCATGTTGGGAATGATGCTCGGCATGCACAACATCATCAACGTGCTTGTACAGATGGTATTCCGCGTTGTTGCCGGTGGCACCATGGCCCTGCTCGGAACCAACCTGCTTACCGTTGCTGTCAGCGGCCCGCTCGGAACCTTCGCCGCCCGCCTCGTACTGTGGCAGGTTACCGGTGTAAACTGGATGGTACTCACCGCCGCAGCCTTCCCCGGTATGATTTTCACCGCAGTTGCCGCCGGTGCATTCTATAAGCCTGCTCAAAAGCTGCTTACCAAAGTTGCTTTGCTCAGAGGCTGATAAATAGTTTAGAGAAGCCCCCTTTAGTCTCGCTAACGCTCGACAGTTCCCCCAAGGGGGAACCAAGAAAGTTCGACTGCAGATTCTTGCCTGCCCCTTGCACTCTTCGAGTATAACACGACCAACATTTTTCATTACATAAAAAATGGGTCTTAGTATAGGGAAGGTGCCGAACATAGTGAGGCGAAAGGGGGCAAATTTTAACACTGAAATAAAAACACAAAGGAGATTCCCTATGCCCTTATACAGCATCAAAATGCGCGCATCCAAAGGCGATTTGCACGTCAGCGGCGCAGAACGCATTGTCCCGCAAGCCGATATCAGCAGCACTGTCAGCACACTTACCGAGCGCGCTCTGCATCACGGCCTCGGCCGAGCAGACTTCATCAACGTCAAAATGGAAGAGGTCGCACCGGAAAAGCTGCAATATCTCAACGCTCTGCCTGTCAGCAAACGTCCCGCTGATACGGTAGAAGAAACCTATAAAATCATGAAGGAAATGCTCTGCGAGCTGGGATTGGAAGCCAAGGCTGATGAACTGATTAACCTTTTGCGTCACAACCATCCTATGCGCGGCGCTGTACTCTACGACGTTGCCACAGATTCCAGACTTGAACCCGACCACGAGCGCGGTATCCGCGTAACATATATGGACGCTGAAGGCGCTGCAAGCAACTGCAGCGGTAAAAACCACTTCCGTGAGGCAATCGTGCTGGCTACCAAGGTTGTAAACGCTCCCGGCATTATAGCAGAACTGTGTCTTTCCGATGATCCCGATTACCTCGTCGGCTACCTTGCTTCCTTAAAGCATGGTTATGTACGCCTCATGCCAATGAAGGAAATGGGTAATCCGCACGGCGGTCGCGTATTCATCTTTGACAGCAGCAAGGCTAAGGCCGAGGATGCTATCAGCTATCTGGAAAAGCAACGCGTACTTGTACGCGGACTGCCTGTCGAAAAGCCTGCTAATCCTAACCCGGAGCAGATTTTCGCCGATGAATTAAAGCAGCTCAAGGAACAGAATCTTTATCGCTCCCTGCGCACCATGGACAGTGAACAAAGCAAATACGTTGAAATGCAGGGACGCAAGGTTTTGATGCTTGCCTCCAACAGCTATCTGGACTTGGCAGCAGATGCCCGCGTTAAGCAGGCCGCTGCCGAAGCCGCACTCCAATGGGGCGCAGGCAGCGGCGGCAGTCGTCTGACCACCGGCAACACCGCTCTGCATGAAGCGCTCGAAAGCAAGCTGGCACAGTTCAAAAGCACAGAAGCAGCACTGGTATTCAATACAGGCTACATGGCCAACGTCGGCATTATTTCCGCCCTTTGCAACAGCGAAAGCGTTATTTTCAGCGACGAATATAACCACGCCAGCATCATCGACGGCGCACGTCTTTCTAAAGCACGCATCGTTGTCTATAAGCATAATGATATGCAGGACCTGGAAGCGAAAATTCTTGCTACCCCCTGCAGCAGAGGCATGATTGTCAGCGACGCAGTTTTCAGCATGGACGGTGATATTGTTGACCTGCCTGCACTCGTCGCCCTCGGCAAAAAATATCATCTGCTCACCATGATTGACGAAGCTCACGCTACCGGAGTTATCGGCCAAACAGGTCATGGCACCGTTGAGCATTTCGGCAATATCGTCCGCCCGGACATTCTCATGGGTACGCTCAGCAAAGCGCTTGGCGCCGAAGGCGGTTACGCCTGCGCCAGCAAGGTGATTATCGAATATCTCAAAAATAAGGCTCGCAGCTTTATCTTCGCCACCTCCCAAACTCCTGCAACGCTCGCCGCTGCGCTGCGAGCTACGGAAGTGCTGGAGGAAGAACCGCAGCGTGCGCAAAATCTGCAGCAAAACGTTGAGTTTTTCTTAGCAGCTCTGCATGCTGAAGGCGTAGAAGCCTACTCTCCCACCGCCATCATTCCTATTATCATCGGCGATGAGAAGTCCGCTCTACAGGTTGCAGACGAGTTGCTGGCAAACGGCGTACTAGCCCCCGCTATCCGCTATCCGACGGTAGCAAAGGGTACTGCGCGCCTGCGCGTTGCCCTTATGGCAACGCATACCGAAGCGGAGCTGTCGCAGACAGCGAAGTTGATTGGTGCAGCAATCAGAAAGTATAAAAAATAAAGTACAAAAAAAGCAAGGCCTAGGAAATAAACCTCCTAAGACCTTGCCTTTTAATTTTTATAAACCAGCTTTTTCAGGCACTGTTATTTATGCTCAGACACATCCTCAGCATCAAGCACCTTAATTCCATGTGCAGAAAGTAACTTAGCGAACACGCCCTGCCCTTTTATCTTCTTACCGCTGAAGCTGCCGTCATAAATCTCCTTTACGCCACAGCTGGGACTGCGCGACTGCAAAATCGCCAAATCAACCTTGTTCTCCAAAGCAGCTGCCAACGCCTCCTGCGCTCCCTTGCGAAACTCCGCATCCACGCTGACGCCTTCCTTGTTCGTCACTACGCCTTCAACAATTTCTGCCGGCAAGCGCGGTGTAGAGAGCCCGCCCAACTGCTCCGGGCAAACGCCGATAACCTCATGTCCTTCGATAAAATCCAACACGCTTTGATTTAAGTTATTACCACCGTTATACTTACAATTTTTGCCCAACAAGCAGGCACTCACGAGAATCTTCAAAGAAACATTCCTCCGTTATTGTAAAAATAAGCTGCTAACATACCGGATGCTAACAGCTTATTTTATTCTTATTCTTCCTTGCTTATTTCTACAGGAATTTCCGGCAGCTTGCCATCAATGCTGATATTCTTGTTAACCTTAGCATCGTAGGTTTCACCCTTGGCAATCTCCTGCAGATCAATACCGGTAGCACTCTTTACCGTATCGAAAACCTTCGCCATTACAGAAGGAACATTACCGGAAAGACTGCCCATGCCGCCTTCACCGTAAAGCGTAATCTTATCCACCTTACTGAGCGGAGCAGCAACCTCTTTAGCAACCTGCGGCAGAACCTCAATCGCCATCTGAGCCATTGCAGCCTGACCGTATTTCTTCATAGCCTCGGCCTTCTTATCCATAGCAGCAGCCTCAGCTTCGCCCTTCGCCTTGATAGCGGCAGCCTCAGCCTCACCCTTTACTCTGATAGCATAAGCCTCAGCATCGCCCTTCGCCTTGATAGCGGCAGCCTCCTGCTCCATAGCATATCTTTGTGCCTCTGCTTCACGCTGCCTTTTGGCCTGCTCAGCCAAAGCGTCCTGTTCCACTCTGTACTTGTCTGCATCAGCCTGCTTCTGAATAGTAGCAGCAAGAATCTGTTCTTTAACCAGCACCTCCTGCTTTTTCAGGTCAGCTTCACGCTCAGCCTTGGCAATCTGTGCATTCACAGTTGCCACCTCAATCGACTTTTGCTGCTCCTGCTGTTGAATAGCATAAGCAGCATCTGCCTCTGCCTTTTTAATATCAGCAGTACGCTTCAGTTCGCTCTTGGCAATAGAAAGCTCATTCTGACGCTGCGCAATTGCCAGATCAGCATGTACCTGCGCATCATTAGCTTCCTTCTTGGCAGCAGCCTCAGCAATAGCCACATCACGCTCGGCAACAGCCTTGCTGATAGAAGCATCCTTGCGGATTTTTGCCGTATTATCTGCACCCAAATCGACAATCAGACCATTATCGTCAACAACATTCTGGATATTGCAGCTCAGGATGCTGATACCCAGCTTTTCCATATCCTTAGCAGCCTTTTTCAGCACTTCGTCAGAGAAGGAGTCACGGTCGACGTTAATCTTCTTCAAATCAAGCGTACCGATAATCTCACGCATATTACCTTCAAGAGAATCCTGCAGACTGCGAGTAATATCCGCCGGCTCCATATTCAAAAAGTTTCTTGCTGCCAGGTAGATACCGTTTTCCTTATCAACGATAATCTTGGCAACTGCATCAACCTTAACATTGATAAAATCATTGGTGGGAACGCTCTGGCTGGTTTTGATGTCAACGGACATCTGCCCCAGATACAGCATATCAACGCGCTCCAAAAGCGGGATTTTAAAGCCGCCTATACCAATAAGGATACGCGGATTCTTCGTCAGACCGGAAATAATATACGCCACGTTCGGTGGTGCTTTTACATAACAGGTCTTAGCCGCAATAATAAATAAAACCAGGAAAATAATAACGAGAAAAACAATTCCATAAGTCAAAATAATTCCCCCTTTATTATATAAACACTCTAATTAAATGATAACATAGGCAAAAGTGAAAAACAAGAGAATTATTTGTTGCATTTTGAACATTAGCACAATGCTTTAAAAGTCTATGACAAAAACAGGATAACCTTTTTACAGCATTTAATCCAACAATCAAAAAAGTTTTGGGAAGATTCTTCAAAGCTTTGCGGTCTGGCTAAGTTATGCAGAACAGCAAATTCCAAACGCATTAAAATATACTTCATTCCAACAATTAAATACCTCACATTGACAACAAAATACGCTCGTGGTAAAATCATCATAATTTATCAGAGGAATTGTAGCGCTCAGGCTATTGAAGTGGGATAGGATTCAAAAGAATTTATCCCACTTTTTTAGATAAATTATGGTAACACTCAACCCATAAAAGCTCTCATAGCTACTTAGGTAACGAAAGGAGTTTTTAACAATGCAAATCAACAAACCCGAAAACACTTTACAAAATATTTCTGTCGGCAGCAAAGAAATCAATGCAGCGCGCGTAGCCTTCTTCCTGCCCGGCTTCGTCATTTCCACCTGGGCACCAATGATTCCTATGGTCAAAGCACGCCTGAACCTCGAAGCGGACGTACTCGGCCTTTTACTTCTATGCATCGGTATCAGTGCCTTTATCTTTATGCCGTTGGCCGGCGCACTCGTACAACACTATGGCTGTAAAAAAGTCGTTATCGCAGGCGCAACGCTGATGGCACTAATTTCCGTGCTGCTTTCTTGTCTGCCAAACATCCTGACCTATGCCATTGCGCTTGCTTTCTTTGGTGCAGTCATGGGTATAACAGATGTCAGCATGAACACCAATGCCGTTATTGTGGAAAAGCTTGCCGGTCGCAGACTGCTTAGCGGTATGCATGCCTTTTGGAGTATCGGCTGTTTTGCCAGCGCAGGTCTTTTCAGCGTATTGGCATCTTCAGGCTTAGACGTAACGCTCATCGCCACCCTACACTGCGCTATCGTTCTAGTATTGCTGGCAATTTTCGGCCGTCACTTACTGGATTATAAAAGTCCCGGCGGTGAAAAGGCCTTTGCTATCCCGCGTGGCATCGTTATCGTTTTAGGCATTCTCGCCTGCATCTCCTTCCTCGTTGAAGGCGCAGTTATGGACTGGAGCGGCGTACTGCTCACCGAAACAAAAAAATTTGATATGTCTCTTGCAGGCACAGGTTATGCTATCTTCTCTGTTGCTATGCTCATCATGCGTCTTTTAGGCGACAAAACAGTGCAATTTTTAGGAGAGCAAAAAGCTGTCATTGGTGGCAGCATCGTCACTGCCGCTGGCTTTGCGCTCGTAGTTATTTTAGATAACCTTTATCTCAACGCCCTCGCCTTCATTCTCATCGGCCTCGGTTGCGCCAACATTGTCCCTGTATTTTATTCGCTTTTAAAATACCAGAAGGACATGCCTATCAGCGCTGCCGTCACCGCCATCACCAGCCTTGGTTATACGGGCGTTATCCTCGGTCCCGCACTCTTAGGTTTTGTCGCCCACGGTATCAATATCAGTGCGGTTTTTGAACTGGTTGCCTTATTGCTTGTCATCGAAGCAATAATTGCCAAGTACGTTTTCTGCAAGCTGAAAATTTAAATACGTCATATAACAAAACGAGCCGACTTTAGCACAAACGCTAAAGCCGGCTCGTTTTTGATTGCAAAAGTTTTGGGAAGATTTTTCCAAAAACTTGGCATTTCTATATAGTTTTGGGAATTATTTTCCTAACAGCCAATCCAACGCATTAATTTTACGTATACCTGCATATTCCATTTCCGGATCATCATCTAGTGTCAGCAAAATTTTAGGATAATGGTCATTAATACTTTGCAGCGAATCAAGCTCACGCTTCAACGTTTTCTCATCTCGCACCGTCGCAGAAACCTGATAATAAGTCATCCCCTTATCATCCATTGCCACAAAATCAACCTCTAAATCATCAACCTTACCGATATAAACATCATAACCTCTGCGTAACAGCTCCAGATATACAATATTTTCCAGAATATGTCCTGCATCCATGGCCTTGCTGCCTAACAGCACTTTGCGCATTCCCATATCAACAGCATAATACTTATCCAAGGTCTTTAGATACTGTCTTCCCTTGATATTATAACGCTTGCACTGATATAACATATAGCTTTCCATCAATGCATTCAGATACTTTTCGACCGTTTTGGTATCTATCTTACGTCCATC
>CAKQHU010000054.1 GCA_934234275.1 uncultured Phascolarctobacterium sp. | reverse complement strand
GTTATGGAATGCGTTGACGAGGTTGTTGAGTTGGGTATTCCCGCTGTCCTGCTCTTCGGCGTACCGTCCTACAAGGATGCTGTCGGCAGCAGCGGCTGGGATATGAACGAGCCTGTACAGCAGGCCTGCAAGCTGATTAAAGCAAAATACCCCGAGCTGGTTATCATTACCGACGTCTGCCTGTGCGAATACACCGAGCATGGTCATTGCGGCGTACTGCAAAACGGCTGCACCGTCAACAACGATGAAACTTTGCCGCTGCTGGCTAAGGTTGCCGTATCCCACGCTCAGGCCGGTGCTGACATGATTGCTCCTTCCAATATGATGGACGGTTATGTTAAGGCTATCCGCGAAGCACTGGATGCAGCAGGCTTCAACCATATTCCTATCATGGCTTATTCCGCAAAATTTGCTTCCGCATATTACGGTCCCTTCCGTGCTGCAGCAGACTCTGCTCCGTCCGCAGGCGACCGTAAAGGCTACCAGATGGACCCCGCCAACAGCGACGAGGCTCTGCGCGAGGTTGCTCTGGATATTGAAGAAGGCGCAGATATTGTTATGGTTAAACCGGCGCTGGCCTTCCTGGACGTTGTACAACGTGTACACGAAACCTTTAACCGTCCGCTGTGCGTTTATAATGTCAGCGGTGAATATGCTATGGTTAAGGCTGCAGCTGAAAAAGGCTGGATTGACGAAAAACGTATCGTTATGGAAACCATGCTGGGCTTCAAACGTGCAGGTGCCAAAATGATTATTACCTACCATGCGCTTGATGTAGCAAAATGGCTGCAAGGCAAATAAGGAGATATAACAATGGAACATACAAAATCTCAGGCTGCTTTTGAGGAAGCACGCCAATATATCCCCGGCGGCGTTAACAGCCCCGTGCGCTCCTTCCGCAGTGTCGGCGGTGTACCGCCGTTCATCTCCGGCGGCAAGGGCAGCAAAATCTATGACATCGACGGCAACGAATACATCGACTACGTTATGTCCTATGGTCCGCTGCTCATGGGCCATGTTCCCGACTGCGTAACCGACGCTATCAAGGCTGCAGCTGAAAAGGGCACCTCCTACGGCGCTCCGACTGTTGCCGAAACCGAACTGGCAAAATTAATCTGCCACCTCGTTCCGTCTATGGATATGGTCCGCATGGTCAACAGCGGTACCGAAGCAACCATGAGCGCTCTGCGCTTAGCACGTGCCTATACCGGCCGTGACTGCATCATCAAATTCATCGGCTGTTACCATGGTCACCATGACAGCCTGCTTGTTAAAGCCGGCAGCGGCGGAGCTACTTTTGGTGTACCCGACAGCCCGGGCGTACCTAAAGCAGTAGCAGCAACCACTATTACCGTACCGTTCAACGATCTGCCTGCTCTGGAAAAGGTTTTTGCCGAGCGCAGCGAAGAAATCGCCTGCGTTATCATGGAGCCTACTCCGGGCAACATGGGCCTGGTGCTTCCGCACGAAGGCTTCCTGGAAGGCGTGCGTGCGATCACTAAAAAGTATGGTGCTCTCCTCATCTGTGACGAGGTTATGAGCGGCTTCCGCAGCGCTCAGGGCGGCAGCCAGTCCCTTTATGACATTGACCCCGATATCACCTGCCTCGGCAAGGTAATCGGCGGCGGTCTGCCTGTTGCTGCTTACGGCGGCAAGCGCGAAATCATGCAGATGGTTTCTCCTGCAGGCCCGATGTATCAGGCAGGTACCTTAAGCGGTAACCCGCTGGCTATGGCCGCAGGCATTGCTGCACTCACCTACATGGAGCAGAACGATGTCTGCAACCGTGCAGAAAGCCTTTGCGCTATTCTGACCGGCGGCTTGGAAAAGGCAGCAGCTAAGGCCGGTGTACCTGTACAGATTCATCGCCTCGGCAGCATGTTCACCGTTTTCTTCAGTGATAAACCGGTAACTGATTTTGACAGCGCTGCAGCCAGCGATCTGGAAGCCTTCAAAATCTACTTTCACTCTATGCTGGAGCAAGGCATCTATCTGCCTCCTTCTCAGTTCGAAACAAACTTTGTTTCCGTTGCTCACAGTCCCGAGGATTTGCAAAAGACTATCAATGCTGCGGAAATTGCCTTTGCTGAAGTTGCCAAAGCAAGAAAATAACAGCTAAAGCATTATAAAAAATAAGCGTGCAGGCTTGCACAAGCTGACATCCGTCAGCCTTAAGCCTGCACGCTTTTAGTTTTAAATTTTAAAATCTCATCTTAGCCACGAATCAGCTTGATAGACGGCACTGCCGCTCTGACAAATTTCCACAGCAGCACGGAAATACTGCAATCCATAACCGAATGCAGCACAGTACCGGCACCTACCAGCACGATAACGCTCATTATAAAGCCATTAGACAGCTGCTCCGGCGTAAACATATAACCGCTGAAGAAGAAGGGAGCTACCACAAGCACTTCTCCCAAAGCATGCAATACGGCAAGTCCCAGATTCAGACCGATACCGGCCACAAAGCTCTCCATAATATTCGGATAGCGCTTAATAATTAATGCACCAACCAGAGCAAAAATAATATGGGTTGCTGCACGCGCAGCGATAATCAAAGGCGTGGTTACGAAGAAGCCCATCGTTGTACCAAGGCAGACAGCAGCTGCCACCTTAGGTGAAATAAACATTGCCAGAAAAATTGCCACATGCGCACCCAAAGTAAAGGACATCGGTCCGATAATCACCTTCGGCATAACCATAGGTACAACTAAGCCTATAGCGCACAATACACCGGCGAGAACAAGTTGATAAATATTTTTATGTTCCAACACTATTTCCTCCCAATCACGTATTAGCTAGTGATTATAGCACTATTTGAGATAACTTGCAAGTACTATGTAAAAATGATTTTTTTAAAATTAGGTTATTCACTTCTCCCGATGGATTTATCCCGATAATTTCCCACTTATCCCCAGTTTTTCACAAAAGTTATCCACAGTGTGCATAACTTTTGTGGATTGGTGGATAAAAGCTGTGCATTCTCTTTATAAAAATCTGCCTATCCATAAACATCTCCGCCTGCTGCTTATTCTTCCGCTAACCCAACCTTCTCGATTTGACTTATTATCCATAATAGCATATAATTTAAGTAGGTTTATAGATAATTACCGAGTTTAACTCAAAGGTGGAGAATCAATGAAAATATCAACTAAAGGACGCTATGCCCTGCGCATGATGCTGGATCTGGCAGAGCATCAGCAGAACGGCTTTGTTGCCCTCAAGGACATTGCGGCAAGACAAAACATTTCCAAAAAATATCTTGAACAGATTGTGCCTATTCTGAATAAATCAAACTTCCTGCAAGCTAACCGTGGCTTTCAGGGCGGTTACCGTCTGGTAAACGCACCGCGTGAGTATACTGTCGGCAGCATCCTGCGCCTGACAGAAGGCAACCTTACACCGGTAGCGTGCCTGGACTTTAACCCTGTAGGCTGCGAACGCCGCAACGAATGCATTACCTTACCGCTGTGGCAGGGACTGAACAAGGTTATTGCAGACTATCTGGACAATATCACTCTGCAGGATATTCTCGACAACTATAAAGCTCGCAGCATTGATAATTATTCAATTTAATGTTTAACCGCCGGTTGCATAACGCCGGCGGTTTTTTTGCGCTCTAAATTAAAGAAAGCAGTCCGCGCAGACTGCTTTCTTTTGGTTAGGAAATGGGATGTGATATGTATTTTATCTGCTTATTCAGCAAATAACGGAGTGGAGAGATAACGCTCACCGGTATCCGGCAGCAGCGCTACGATAACCTTGCCCTTGTTTTCCGGACGTTTTGCCAACACAGTTGCTGCATATACAGCAGCACCGGAGGAAATACCTACCAGCACGCCTTCCTTATGGGCAATAGCACGACCTGTTTTGAAGGCATCTTCGTTTTCAACGGCGATGATTTCATCATAAACCTTGGTATCCAGGGTATCGGGTACAAAGCCTGCGCCAATGCCCTGAATTTTATGCGGACCGGCAACACCTTTGGAAAGTACCGGGGAACCGGCCGGCTCTACTGCAACAACCTTAACATTCGGATTTTGGGATTTCAGATATTCGCCTACACCGGAAACAGTACCGCCGGTACCTACGCCGGCAACAAAGATATCAACCTTACCTTCAGTATCCTGCCAGATTTCCGGACCGGTAGATGCTCTGTGGGTTGCCGGGTTAGCAGGATTGGTGAACTGGCTGGGGATAAAACTGTTCGGAGTGCTTTCTGCCAGCTCCTGCGCTTTGGCAATCGCACCTTTCATACCCTTAGCACCGTCAGTCAGCACAAGCTGTGCGCCATAAGCCTTCAACAGATTGCGGCGTTCAACGCTCATTGTTTCAGGCATAGTCAAAATAATTTTGTAACCGCGGGCAGCAGCTACGGATGCCAGACCGATACCGGTGTTGCCGCTGGTTGGTTCAATAATAGTAGCCCCCGGCTTAAGAACACCCTTAGCCTCTGCATCATCAATCATTGCTTTGGCAATTCTATCTTTGACGCTGCCGGCAGGATTGAAGTATTCCAGCTTGCCCAGAATCTTTGCTTCCAGCTTATTTTCAGCTTCATAGTTTTTCAGCTCCAGCAGCGGAGTGCCGCCAATCAAATCAGTAATGCTAGTATAAATTGCCATAATAAATCGCTCCTTTATCTTTCTATATCAATAATTTTCTTCGTTTAGTTTTTGCTTTATATCAACAGGTAATCAAAGTCAACATCGTGTACTAAAATGCAAACTCCTCATTGGTAAAATCCCTCATTTCCTCTGTTTGTAATCTCTAGTAATCATAGATGATTTATAGGTATTATTATACTGGTTTTTTTCTTCCTGTCAACAAAAAGAATTAAAATTTTCTTCTCTTGACAAAAAAAGGTCTGTAATGTACCATATGAAACATATTAATACAGTAGGAATTAAATTTTACTCAAAATACGCCGCAAAAAGACGCTGACTCTGTAAATCTCACGCCGGTAAGCGTATAATATAAAAGTAAAAGCAGGATTTCCGCTATTGAAGGAGAATGTTTTACTATTATGGAAAAGCAATTTATCTATGCAGATAATGCAGCTACAACTAAAATGAGCGACGTTGCCGTCAAGGCAATGCTGCCCTATCTTCAGGAAATATATGCCAATGCTTCCAGCGTACACCTTTTAGGTCAGCGCAGTGCAGCAGCTTTGTTTAGCGCACGGCAGCAGGCAGCACAGGTACTGAACTGTGCGCCGAAGGAAGTTTTCTTTACCTCCGGCGGCAGCGAAGCAGATAACCAGGCGCTTATCAGCGCTGCGGCCCTCGGCAAAAAGCAGGGAAAGTGCCATATCGTTTCTACTGCCATGGAGCATCATGCTATTTTACACACGCTCGAAGCGCTGGAGGCGCAAGGCTTTACCGTAACACTGCTGCGTCCGCAGGCTGACGGCATCGTCACCGCCACGCAGGTAGCAGAAGCTATTACAGATACCACCTGTCTTGTTTCCGTCATGTACGCCAACAACGAAACAGGCGCCATCCAGCCCATATGCGAAATCGGCGCTATCTGCCGCAAGCGCGGTGTACTTTTCCATACCGACGCCGTGCAGGCCGCAGGCCATCTTACTATTGACGTACAGCGCGATAACATTGATATGCTTTCACTTTCCGCACATAAATTTCATGGTCCGAAGGGCATCGGCCTTTTATTTGCCAACAGCAATATTCCGCTTACAAGCCTTATACGCGGCGGCGGTCAGGAGCGCGGCAAGCGCGCAGGAACTGAAAATCTTCCCGGCATTATCGGGCTTGCCGCAGCGCTTAAGGACGCACAGGAAAATATGCAGCAAAACACTGCTTATATCACAGGCCTGCGCGATGCTCTGCGCAACGGTTTAGATAAAATTGACGGTGCAAGCTTCAACGGCAGCCGTGAGCACTGCCTTCCCGGCACTGTCAACTACAGCTTCCGGGGTGTAAACGGTGAAGCTTTGCTTTCACTGCTTTCCAACGAAGGTATCTGCTGCTCGTCCGGCTCCGCCTGCTCCGCAGGCTCGCTCGAACCCAGCCATGTACTGCTCGCCCTCGGCCTGAGCCACGAAACAGCACAAAGCGCCCTGCGCTTTTCGCTGTGCGAATACAATACTATGGACGAAGTCCAAACAATTATAACTAAGGTTACAGAAGCGGTAAACCGCTTACGGAGGTAAAATTATGCTGTCAACAGCTGCCAATTTAATAAAAAAACTCGCCTGCGAGCACGACCTGAGCGATGCAGAGCTGTTGACGCTGATAACAAGCACTGAACCTGACATCAACAAGCTACTCGCCTGCGAAGCGGATAAAATCCGCCGTCAATATTACGGCAACAAAGTCTATATCCGCGGACTGATTGAATTCACCAACTACTGCAAAAACAACTGCTACTACTGTGGTATCCGCGCCGGCAACAGCCTCACGGAGCGCTACCGTCTGACGCAGGAGGAAATCCTTGCCTGCTGCGCCGAAGGCTATAGGCTCGGCTTCCGCACCTTCGTGCTGCAGGGCGGCGAGGATGCGTATTATACGGATGACAAAATCTGCGCCATCGTCAGCGCTATCCGCCAGCAGCATCCCGACTGTGCCATTACGCTGTCCATCGGCGAAAAAAGCCGTGCCAGCTATCAAGCATACTTCGATGCAGGCGCCAACCGTTATCTGCTGCGCCATGAAACAGCGGATGCGGAGCATTACGCCAAACTGCATCCAGACTGCATGAGCTTGGAAAACCGCAAGCGCTGCCTGTTCGACCTCAAGGAAATAGGTTATCAGGTTGGTTCCGGCTTCATGGTAGGCTCCCCCTACCAGACACCGCAAAACCTTGTCAGCGACCTGCGCTTTCTGCAAAATCTACAGCCTGATATGATTGGCATAGGTCCTTATATTACGCATGAACACACACCGTTTAAGGATATGGCAAGCGGTACTTTAGAGCAGACGTTGCGCCTGCTTTCTATCCTGCGACTGCTCTTCCCTTACGCACTGCTGCCTTCGACAACAGCGCTCGGCACCATCCATCCCAACGGACGCGAACTGGGGCTGCAGGCCGGCGGCAACGTCGTAATGCCTAACCTTTCGCCTGTAGGAGTACGCAAAAAATACGAGCTGTACGCCAACAAAATCTGTACCGGCGAGGAGGCAGCTCAATGCCGTGGCTGTCTGGAGGCACGCGTAAAAATAGCAGGCTATAACATAGTAACCGACAGAGGCGATGTACGCTGCACTTTAGATAAATCAGAAGGAGAAAATTATGAACAAGAAAGCACTAATCGCTATGAGCGGCGGCGTTGATTCCAGCGTTTCCGCATTGATGATGCTGGAGCAGGGCTACGAATGCACCGGCGTAACCATGAAGCTTTTTGCCAACGAGGATATCGGTGTTTCCAAAGCCAACAGCTGCTGCTCCATTGATGACGTAGCAGATGCCCGCAGCGTAGCAACCAGCCTTGGCATGCCTTACTACGTTTTCAACTTTGCCGACCGCTTTGAACGCGACGTTATCGACCGCTTTGTTGACGCTTACGTTAATGGCAGAACACCTAACCCTTGCATTGACTGCAACCGCTATCTGAAATTCGACCAGCTCTTCGTACGCGCACAGGAGCTTGGCTGTGACTATGTTGTCACCGGCCACTATGCGCAAATCAGCTATGATGAAGCCAAAGGACGCTACCTGCTGCGCAAGGCAGTCGATCCTTTAAAGGACCAAAGCTATGTGCTTTATTCACTCACACAGGAGCAGCTGGCACACGCTATGTTCCCTCTCGGCGGTCTGCACAAGACGCAGGTACGCGAAATTGCCGAAAAGCACGGTTTTGTTAACGCTAAAAAGCATGACAGCCAGGATATCTGCTTTATCCAGACAGGCACCTACGCTGATTTCATTGAAGCACGCCTGGGACGAAAATTCAATCCCGGCAACTTCGTAGATGAGGCAGGCAACGTACTCGGAAGACATAAGGGTATTATCCATTATACCGTCGGCCAGCGCAAAGGCCTTGGTCTGGCGCTGCCGCAGCCTATGTACGTTAAAGAGATTGACACCAAGAACA
The DNA here is from genome assembly GCA_934234275.1 of uncultured Phascolarctobacterium sp. Taxonomy (GTDB): domain Bacteria; phylum Bacillota; class Negativicutes; order Acidaminococcales; family Acidaminococcaceae; genus Phascolarctobacterium_A. Next base: position 202 of record CAKQHU010000054.1, on the reverse strand, counting down.
ACGCTGTTATCCTCACAACAAACGAGGGACTGTTTACCAAGAACGTTACAGCCAAGAACATCAACCTTATCGACTGCGACGCTATCACCGAACCGCGCCGCGTGAAAGCACGCATCCGCTACCACCAGCAGGAGCAATGGGCAACCGTTACCCAGCCTGATGCAGATACGCTGCAGCTCGTTTTTGATGAGCCTCAGCGCGC